>JAHEHB010000177.1 GCA_024644775.1 Deltaproteobacteria bacterium | reverse complement strand
TTACTCAACGCGTCTCTCTATGTTTTGCCATCCTGGGTTTATTGTTTATGCCGTTTTTTATAGATTGTCCGGCCGGGGCTGCGACCCGGACCCCGTTTTCAACCGGTGAACTGACCAAATTGAGTCTCGAAGATCTGATGAACATCGAAATCACTTCGGTGGCAAAAAAAGCGCAAAAACTCTCTGATGCCGCCGCGGCGATTTATGTGGTCACCCAGGAAGATATACGCCGCTCCGGCGTCACCAGCGTTCCCGAAGCGTTGCGCATGGTACCCGGACTTCAGGTGGCCCGTATCGATGCCAACAAGTGGGCCATCAGTTCCCGCGGGTTCAATGGACAATGGGCCAACAAACTATTGGTTTTGTTCGACGGGCGCTCTGTCTATTCACCCTTTTTCTCAGGCGTGTTTTGGGACATACAGGATACGGTTCTGGAAGATATTGACCGCATTGAGATCATCCGGGGCCCGGGGGCGGCATTGTGGGGTGCCAACGCCGTAAACGGCGTCATTAATATTGTCACAAAGAATAGCGCCGATACGCAGGGAGGGTTGGTTTCTGGTGGCGCCGGAACTGAAGAACGCGGTTTCGGAACCCTTCGCTACGGCTCCCGAATAGGGACAAACACCCACTATCGGATATTCGCCAAATACTTTAATCGGGACGATAGCGTGGATGCATCCGGAGAAGATGGCGCGGATTCATGGGATGTTTTACGCGGGGGATTTCGTCTGGATTGGATGGGATCGGATTCTAACGCACTGACGCTCCAAGGAGACATTTTCGATGGCGACATGGGTCAAACCTCTGAATTTGCTTCCCTCACCCCACCGTTTATCCACGTTGAAGACACCGATAGGGATATGTCGGGTGGAAACCTGCTGACGCGATGGAAACATACCCTCTCCAAGACGTCTGAAACAGTCCTGCAGCTTTATTACGATCAGACGCGAAGAAGACAATTTTATGGTGGTGACGATTTCCGACTGGTGGAGAAAACCTTCGATGTGGACTTCCAACACCGATTTTCCTGGGGAACACGGCAAGAGATTGTTTGGGGTAGTGGCTATCGGTACATCAGCGATGACATCGACGATCATTTCACCACGGCTGTGAACCCGGAAAGCCGGAACGTTCACTTGTGGAGTGGATTTATTCAGGATGAAATTGCAATAATAGAGAATCAACTGCACCTTACAGTGGGTTCGAAATTCGAGCATAACGATTACACCGGTTTTGAGGTACAGCCCAGTGCCCGCTTGATGTGGACCCCGGTATCCCAGCATGCATTTTGGGCTTCCATTTCCCGCGCCGTGCGCACCCCGTCACGCTTCGAAAACGACTCTCGATTAAATATGGTTGTCGTCCCGAGCGGCCCCGGGGCGCCGCCGCTGATGGTGTCGCTGTTTGGGAATCAGGATCTGGAGTCAGAAGAACTTATTGCCTATGAGTTCGGGTATCGGTTTTTGCCGCAAGAACAATTTTCCATCGATACGACCGCTTTTTATAATGTTTACGACCAACTTATCACCGGCATTCCGACAGGTATCTTTTTCGAACCCATGCCGACCCCCGCCCATCTGGTTTCGGCGTTGATTCTTGAAAACCAGGTAGATGGTAAAACATACGGTGCTGAGATCGCCTGCAATTGGCGACCCGTGAAATGGTGGTCACTCAAAACGGCTTACTCCTACCTACAGATGGATTTAGATGTCGATAATAGCGGTGGGGACGCGTCTGTGGGTGGCATTGGGATGGACAAAAGCCCTCATCACCAGGTTTCCCTGCGATCAATGCTGGAATTACCCAAAAATCTGGAACTGGATTCATGGTTGCGCTACGTGGACAGTCTGCCCGATATCGATGTGGGCAGCCATGTCACTCTCGACATTCGTTTGGGCTGGAAACCATTTGAAAAACTTGAGGTCTCCCTGGTGGGCCAAAACCTGCTCGAAAATCAGCATTCGGAGTTCGTAGAGGCGGGATTCACACCACGCGAAATTGAACGCAGCTTTTATGGCAAAATTACGTGGAATTTCTAATCGGGAAAAAATTGGAATACTATTTCTTGGGGAAAATAAACAATGAAAATGTATGATTATTACCGGTATCCAAGTACCACCAAAAGGCTTTTTAGACGTTTCATAGACACAACGGTGGGTGTGTTTCTGCTTTTATCTGTCTTTACGTTTTCCTGGGCCGCTGGCCCCACCGATGATGAAGCCATTAAATACCTCAAAAAGCTGAGTATAGAGGATCTGACGAACCTAGAGGTAACCTCGGTATCGAAAAAGACGGAAAAACTTTCCGATGCCGCGGCCGCCATTTTTGTGATTACCCAGGAGGATATCCGACGCAGCGGGGTTACTAGTATTCCCGAAGCGCTGCGAATGGTGCCGGGACTCCAGGTGGCCCGGATTGATTCCAGCACCTGGGCCATTACTTCCCGTGGCTTTAATGGCTCGTTTGCCAATAAATTGCTGGTCCTGATCGATGGTCGCAGCGTTTATACCCCTTTATTTTCCGGTGTATATTGGGATGTTCAGGACACACTGCTGGAGGATATTGAACGAATCGAAGTGATTCGTGGACCGGGGGCCACCCTGTGGGGTGCTAACGCCGTCAACGGGGTCATCAATATCATCACCAAAACGGCGGCAGACACCCAGGGCGGATTAATCACAGCCGGCGCCGGTACCGAAGAACAAGTCTTTGGCGGCACCCGTTATGGCGGCAAGGTAGGGGATGAGGTGCATTACAGACTCTATGCTAAATACTTCGATCGGGATGATTTTGTACAACCCGACGGTAATGATGCATCTGATGAATGGCACGCAGCCCGCGGTGGTTTTCGGGTTGACTGGGATGCAAGGGAAGACAATACACTGACGGTTCAAGGAGATGTCTATAATGGCAATACCAGCCATATTATCAAAAACAGCGGTTTTCTGACGCCGCCATTTCGAAGAACCGTTACCGATGACTTTAAGATCAACGGGGGCAACGTGCTTGGCCGCTGGCAACGCACCTTTTCAGACCGCTCCGATCTGTCCTGCCAGATTTACTATGATCGGACCGATCGCGACGATAGCGCCATTAAAGAGACCCGTGATACCTTGGACTTCGACCTAAACCACCGGTTCACCCTCGGCGGACGACAGGACATGGTCTGGGGTATCGGCTACCGGCTGACGATGGATGATATCGAAAACGGCGAGAAACTCGGGTTTGATCCGGATAGCCGCCAGACTCATCTGTTCAGTGCCTTTGTTCAGGACGAGATCACGCTGTTTCCGGATCGGCTAAAGTTGACTGTGGGTACAAAACTCGAACACAATGACTACTCCGGGTTTGAAGTCCAACCCAATGCCCGGTTTTTGTGGACCGTCCATAAGCGCCATAGCATCTGGGGTGCAATTTCGCGTGCGGTCCGGACCCCATCACGGGGCGATCATGATTTTCACAACAACATCACAACATTTTTTGGCCGGGGTGGTGCGCTGTCGGCCCTCCGGGTGGTTGGCGATGATGATTTTGAATCGGAAGAATTGACGGCCTACGAACTGGGATACCGATTGCAACCCTACCAGTGGTTTTCGCTGGATATCGCTGGTTTTTACAATCAATACGACGACCTGCGCACCATTGAAGCCGATGCGCCCTTTCTCGAACCCGGTGTGCCACCCCTTCAGGTCATGCCGCTTCGCATCGACAATAAAATGGACGGCGAAACCTATGGCATTGAAATCCTGGCCAACTTGCAGCCGATGGATCAATGGAAACTGGCGGCCGGGTATACCTGGCTTCGTATGCAACTGCACCTTGATGCCGACAGCACCGATACCCTGTCCGAATTGGCCGAAGGAGACAGTCCGGAGCATCAGTTCCAGATTCGATCCTACCTGGACCTCCCTTATGCCCTTGAGCTTGATACGGCGATCTATTATGTCGATGATCTTGTCAATCAAGATGTTCCCAGCTATCTGCGGTTCGATACACGCTTGGGATGGTGGCCAACCGCAAACATTGAAATCAGTCTCAATGGGGAAAATTTGTTTGATAACCGGCATCAGGAATTCGGCTCGGAAATGGGGATCACACCAACCGAAATCCAGCGCAGCGTTTACGGCAAATTCACATGGCACTTCTAAAACAACACCAAAAAAGGCCTGTTTGAATACTCTGCCCACCTCCAAATTATGATGGTTTCGCAAAAAGTCGAAAAACACGTTTTTATGTCATTCCGGCCCCGCATTAAATACGGGATAAACTACAGCCGGAATCCAGTAAATTCAATGATTTCTGGATACCGGTCGAAGATCCCGTTCTTAGCGGGGATCAAGTCCGGTATGACGGTTTTAGGACTTTTTACGAGTTTATCAAATTTGATAACAGCCGGATTAGTCATTTCTACACGAAATGACGAAATGTAGGAGATGAGTGATCCTGTATCCTTTCTCTGTGACGTTGACATTGCCGTAATCCGCCGAATAATCACATTCTTAAACGCCCGAAACTCCCGCAGGAAGTGAGTTTAAAACCGGACTTTGCCCATTATTAAACAAGATGATGGTCTCGGAAAAGATATCCGTCGGTTAATAGGTGCTTTTCAGTCGTCCGGTTCAAGACTCATTTACCCGCTTCAAACAGTCAGGCGACTGAAAATGTGACCATCCGGCTCCTGTTTGTATGTGCACCGAGAATTGCTGAAGGATCCTGAATTATGCTTGACAATCGAATCAGTGACCGGTAACTGGCGTATTTATTGAACTCATCTGAGCCTGTTTCAAATTATTGAGGTGGGGTTATGATCATAGAAACGGATGTCTGTATCGGTTGCGAAAGTTGTATACCGTATTGTCCTGTGGCGGCTATTTCACTTACCGGTGAATGTGCTGAGATAAATCAGGATGGGTGCGTTGAATGTGGTGTTTGTCTGCGATCCTCTGTCTGCCCGGTGGATGCGTTCGTACAACCGGAACTTCAATGGCCGCGAACACTAAGAGCGTTGTTCAGCAATCCCATCACCGTATTCCAGGAAACCGGTGTCGCCGGCCGCGGCACCGATGAGGTAAAGTCAAATGACGTTACCGGCCGGTACAGACGAGGGGAAGTAGGATTCGGAATCGAAATGGGACGGCCGGGTACCGGCACCACGTTTCGCCAGGTACAACAATTGACAATGGTCCTTGCAGCCATTGGCGTTCAGTTCGAAAAGAAAAACCCGTTAACCACGCTTTTGTCGGATCCCGCCACTGGAAAAATCAGAGAAGATATACTCGATGAGCGGGTACTGACAGCCATCATCGAATTTAAAGTGCCTGTTGAACGCATTGGGGAAGTACTATCAACATTGGAAACATCGCATACAGGGCTGGATACTGTTTTTAGTCTGGATTATATCAGCCGTCCCGAGACAGACGGTCGCCTCCCGGCTCTTGAAGCGGCCATTCAGCTCGGGTATCGTCCGTCGAATCATGTAAAAATTTGCACAGGAATAGGTCGTCCGAAAATCGATTAAATTCTTGCTATCAAATTAGGGGAAGGGGTGGCATGCATGACGCACTCGTTGCACCGAACGGGATCGTATATGGATCAGGAGATCGTTTTCATTTTAACACCGTCAATGGGGATTAACTCGGACGGCGCGGAAGAAAAAATAAAAAGATTTTTAGACATTATTGTTTCTCATCAACCGGTACATTACGGAGATGATCGGGTAGGGAATCGGTATACCGCCGGTTACGATAAAATTGTTGGGAACCTGGAAGGGATTACAAATGTTCATGCGGTTTTTAACGATCTTAAAAAGGCGACATCAGCGCTTAAAGAGATGGTGAAAGCCGACCTCGGATTGTCTGTCGTGGTATCGGGATTGTTTGAACCTGCTAAGGCATGCTGCGAGGCCGCCGGTATCCACTATCACAGTATCGAGCATTCATTGGGAATCTGGGGAAATAAAGATCGTCTACCGGACGAAAAAACCTTGGAAATACTGACCATGTGCGGTCACGGACTCGTATCGGCAAACCTTATCAACGTATCGGCAGATGCCGTGCGAAAGGGCGAAAAAACCGCGCAAGAGGCGGCGGAAAAGATGGCTGAACTGTGCCTGTGTGGTATCTTTAATACCGAACGAGCCGCTTTAATTATAACGGAGCTTGCAGCGATCGATTCAAAATAAAAGGAGGTAATCTGTATCTTGTGGCGACCATTGCCGATTTACCCGCAACTCGCCTGGTTCGGGAATTGATACCGTTTTATCTGGTTCTGATCGCTGTTATTTTCCTGACGATCGTCTTCCCTTGGGTGGTGACTGCTCCGGGTAACATCGTTTTCGGTTGAACGTCAATTGATGCCTACCCTTAACTTCTCACTCGTGTTCGCTTCGTCGTCGATCAGCGTTAGGGTACTTTCTCAGGTTCGGGTAAATAGCGGACGAGATAGAGCGTCGCAAGGGGGATTATTGCGATACCGCTTAACACCGGTCGTATTCCAAACGTATCGGCCAGCCAGCCGGCCAGCGGCGTCAAGATACCTCCGATACCCATGGCAAACCCCATGACAAAGCTGGAGGCCAGGGATCTGTTTTTAGGGGCAATCTTTTGGGCCAATGCCACGCCCGGAAAAAGGGTGGCCAACATCAGAAATCCGGAAAAAAACGCGAGTGGATAAACGGGCCAACCCTTGCCGTGAATGAAAAGGAGCATGCAGGGTGAGGACAAAGCGAATGAAAAAAAATACACGAGTTTATAACCGATCCGGTCCACCAAGTGCCCGCACACAAGAGCACTTACCGAACCACCGACGGTAAACAGAGATATCACGGTGCCGATGGACACTAAAGAATACCCCTCGGACGCATAGAGCACCGGTATGAATGTCTGGGCAGTCTGCTCAACAAACCCCCTGGAGACAGCAAAGATCCAGATCAACACGATGGCTTTCCAGACATCGGCGACCTGTTTTCGAAGATCGCCGGAATCACCCTGCTTTTGAGGCGCTTGACCGTTTGAGGCCGGGATCAGTATGATCAGCATCACAAAAACCAAAAACCCCAATAACGTTGTGATTGGTAAACGATGCAGACCAAAAATGGTGACAAATGCCGCCAGGAAAATGGGTCCGGCGGTAAAACCCAGCGTACCGCCCAGGCCGAATAACGACATGCTCAATCCGGTATGTCGTCCACCATAAACCGAGACCATCCCGGCTGCGGTCGGGTGGTAGATGGCTGAGCTGATGGACCCCAATCCGATCAAAACGAGGACATATCCGAAGGCAGGAACCACTCCCACCTGTGGGATGCACACAGCACCCACAAACGATCCGATCAACAGTATTCGCTTTGGCGGATACCGGTCGGCCAACAGTCCGAAAACCGGTTGAATCAGAAAGGCCATGAGTGTGCTCACACCCGTGATCAGACCGATTTGGGTCAGATTCAAAGAGAATTTTTCGGCCAGCACCGGAAACAGGGGCCTGATGAAAGACAGGAAGAAATCACCGGTAAAATGAACAATAAAAATGGCAAAAATCACCTTTTTGTTGACTGCAGAAGTTTCTGTCATATGTTTTCGGTTTAAGATTTTTCCGGTTTAATATGTTGAACCGGTCGTCTACCATTTTTCCGTATGCAGGTAAAGACGAATCGACAGAGATTAACCGGGTATGAGGGGGATTTAATTTTTATTTTAATTTGTTAATGATCTGGCCGGCCGAATGGTTCTGCAGCGGGATAGAAGGGAGGTTTTTCTCATGAATAAAAGGGACCTTACGTACTTTAAAAAGGCACTGAGCATCTGGCGCACGCGACTGCTAAGCGATGGTGATGGAACTGTCTCTGAATTATTAACCTCACGGGAGCGTTCTGCGGATCCCGTGGATCAATCCACTATCGACACTGAAAGAAACTTTGCGATCCGGATTCGGGACCGGGAAAAACAACTCATAAGAAAGATTGATCAGGCGCTTGAAAATATCGAGAATGGCTCCTTTGGCATCTGTGAGGAGTGCGGGGAAAAGATTTCCATTAAACGATTGAAGGTGAGACCCGTCACTACCTACTGCATCGAATGTAAGAAGGAAAAGGAGGCATTTGAAAAATTGGCCGGATAAATCATGCACCGAATCGTCGGGTGGCGTCAAACAATACCCCGTGGGTCTTTATGGACCCACCGGCGGGCGAACGTGGTAAGATACCGAAACAGGGCGCGTGCGGCTCTTGGTGGCCGACCTGTCTCCCTCTCTGTCCGGGCGCTTTGAATCAGACGACTGACCCGCGGTGTGTCCAGATCCTGAAATCGCTCGGTAAGGGTTCGGATAAGCATTTCGTCTCCTGCTAAAAGCCGATCCCGCCATTTTTCGGTTTGCATGAAGGTGTGGGTATCGAGCTGCCGGCCTTGGTCTAGGCGCTCAAAAGCGTTTTGGATCGGTTCGGAATCCACCTGGCGCATGAGGAGCCCGATATACTGAAACTGTCTTCTTTTGGCCTCGTGTTTTTTGAGTTTTCTGGCAAGATTAACAGCTTCCGCAAGCTCCGGTTCAAGGGGGATCTGTTTCAGTTGCTCAGGCGCAAGCCCAACCAGCCGCTCTCCCAGTTTCTGAAGCGCTTTCATTTCGCGTTTGATCTGTGAGCGACTTTTTTTCTCCGTGCCGGCCATAGATTCTATATACCCGTTATTCTATAACTTAGAAAAATTAACTTCCGGCTATTGACTTTTTATCATCTAACGCTTCGATGAGTCGGACCAATTCGTCTTTTGTATTGTAAGGTGCAATACCCACACGAATCAACCCCCCGCGATCGGTAAGTCCGAATCGTTCAACCAGCCTGACAGCATAGAAATGCCCCGCCCAGACAAAAATACCCTGGCGACCGAGATACTTGGCCACCTGTTCGGGATGAAAGCCATCGTAAGTAAAGGAAACCGTGGAGGTTCTGGGATGGTCTCTCGGGGGACCGTAAACGGTAATTCCTTTGACATTATGACTAAGGTCGTTGATGAAATCGTCGCAAAGCACCTGCTCATATTGATCAAACGTCAGCAATCCTGAAACAATTTGGTTGCGGCGGCTTTCTTTAAGCGGAGTGGATTCTTGTGGAAAATCATTTCCGAATGTTAAACCCACATCGGCAATAAACTCTACTGCCGACGCAGCCCCCGCAATCCCTTCGTGATGGAGAGTGCCGGTCTCCATCGTATAGGGCGGAACCTGCAACTGCGTTCGGAGGTTCATGGGCGTCAACTTGCTCAATACATCCTTTTTTGCATATAGGACACCAATGTGCGGGCCAAAGAATTTATACGCCGAGCACAAAAGGAAATCCGTATCTAATGCTTGTAAATCGATCGGTCCATGGGCCGCATAATGAACCGCGTCCACCACGGTGTACGCCCCCACATTATGAGACATTTCAACAACTTGTAGAACATCGCTAATGGTACCGACCCCGTTGCTCGCATAATTCACCGCCACCACCTTGGTGTTGGGACTGAGCTTCCTGCCAAAATCCTCCATATCAAGGGTGCAGGTAGATACATCCAGAGCCACTTCTTCGACAATGATACCTCGGTCTTGAAGCTGCAACCAAGGGCCTCGATTGGCTTCGTGATCGATTTCCGTGATCAAAACCTTATCGCCGGGATTCATTTCCCGCATAAGTGCCTGGGTTAACGAAAAATTCAGAGTGGTCATGTTGGCGCCAAAGATGATTTCGTCCCAGTTGCAATTAAAGAAATCTGCAAAAATTTCACGAGCGTTTTGAATCATTGCAGTGGTTTGCGCTGCCGTTTCAAATTCACTGCCGACATTGGCATTCATGTTAATGAGATAATATTTCACAGCCTTTATCACGCATTCCGGAACCTGATACCCACCGGGACCGTCCAAATAGGCGATGGGTTGCCCGTTGATCTCTCTTTGTAATGCCGGAAACTGTTTTCTGATGTATTCCGATAATCGATTATTCATCTTCGATACCTCCTTTTCTAACGGCGAGAGGTACAATCTGCACAGTTATCCTGTCAAGATAAGTTTTTAACTATTGAAAAAAGCAAATATTTGTTATTGAGCTTGATAAACTCGCAAAAAGTCCTAAAATCGTCATGCCGGATTTGTATTATACGATCGTTTGACTGGATTCCGGCTGCAGTTTATCCCGTATTTCATACGGGGCCGGAATGACTCTGCGTGTAAGTTAGCGCTTATTCCCTTGACGGGTGAGGGTGAAT
>JAHEHB010000176.1 GCA_024644775.1 Deltaproteobacteria bacterium | reverse complement strand
CTTTCCGGCATCGGATTCATCATCACCTTTTTCGTGGTTCTGGTAGCCGTCTTGGCCCCGGTGCTCTCACCCTACGATCCCCTGGAGCAGAACATCGACCACCGCCTGGCCCCGCCGGGTCGCGACCACCTGCTCGGGGCTGATGGTTTTGGCCGGGACTTGCTCTCTCGCATCATCTGGGGCACGCGACTGTCCATGAAGGTCGGCTTTGTAGTGGTCATCTTCACCACCATCGCCGGCGCGGTCATCGGCCTGGTGGCCGGGTACTATCCAAAGATCGACAACTGGATCATCATGCGTATTATGGACGCACTCATGGCATTTCCGGCGATCATCCTGGCCTTGGGGATCATGGCCATTCTCCAACCAAACTGGTTCAACGCCGTCATTGCCCTGAGCATCGTTTATACGCCCCGCACGGCGCGTATCGTTCGCGGTTCGGTACTCTCACTCAAGGAGACCGAGTTCGTCGAGGCTGCCCGGGCCCTGGGGGCGAGCACCCTGCGGCTGCTCTTCAAGCACATCATGATGAATAGCTGGGCGCCCCTCATGATACAGATGACGTTTATTTTCGCCTATGCCATCATTGCCGAAGCCTCACTGAGCTTTGTGGGGGCCGGAACACCACCCCCGGAGCCAAGCTGGGGGAATATTCTGGCCGAAGGCCGGGAGTTTATGCGGGTGGCCTATTGGATTACGATTTTTCCCGGCGTCGCCATTGCCATCGCAGTGCTGGGTTTAAATCTAGCTGGAGACGGCCTGCGTGACATTCTCGATCCCCGGCTCAGGGGTTCGGAGTAGCATTCTACACTGGATGATCGTGAAGAAAGAACATTTATTTGTGAAAAAACAAAATGACTGAAATTCAGACGTCCAGAACTGTTTGGTCACGCGCAGGCGCTTGCGCCGCGTGTTGAATATTTGAATTTGAGATTTACCTGCCCTGTTAAATCGTCTTGTGGTGATTTGCTGTGCAGGTCTTAAGCGTAATCTCTTTAAACGATAGGGTCAGGCCATGAGCAGGCTTATTTAACAGGGTAAAGAATTTGGTGCTTGAAATTTGGGATTTTATAAGGATTTACCACCGGTTACTAGTCTTGGGGTAATCACCCTGTTGCAAAGGGAGAGATAATGCCGTTAATTGATATTATAGGATTAAAAACATATTTCTACACGACAGGAGGTGTGGTACGTGCAGTCGATGGCGTTGATTTTACCATAGAACCTGAAAAAACACTGGGAATTGTCGGTGAGAGTGGGTGTGGAAAATCCGTAACCGCATTGTCGATCCTAAGATTGATTCCCACACCACCCGGCAAAATTGTTGCCGGCGAAATCCTTTTCCATCGCGCCGGGAATGTGTTGGATCTGACCAAGCTCAATCCCAAAGGCAGCGGGATGCGTTCCATTCGAGGAAACGAAATTGCCATGATTTTCCAAGAGCCCATGACCTCCCTGAATCCGGTGTATACCATTGGAAACCAGATCATGGAAAGCATCATCGTACACCAAAATCTGAATAAGCGGGCGGCGCGAAAAAAGGCTATCGAGATGCTTCAGGCGGTGGGAATTCCTTTGCCGGAACAGCGAATAAACGAGTATCCGCACCAATTATCCGGCGGAATGCGGCAGCGGGCGATGATCGCAATGGCATTGTCCTGCAACCCGGCGTTGTTGATCGCCGACGAACCGACCACCGCTCTGGACGTCACCATACAGGCCCAGGTGCTGGAACTGATGAATAATTTGCGCAGGGAGTTTAATGCTGCCATCCTGTTTATCACCCATGATCTTGGGGTGATTGCCGGCATGGCCGACGATGTGGCCGTAATGTATCTCGGAAAGGTTGTCGAAATCGGGACCGTTTGGGATATCTTCCATCACCCGCAACACCCTTATACCCAGGGATTGATGAACTCAATTCCTTCCCTGTCGACCACAACCAAAAAACGGCTGGTTCCCATCGAAGGCGTTGTACCGGATTTACTGGATGCACCGCTGGGATGTGGATTTTGCCCACGATGCCCCGGAGCCAAAGAGATCTGTTTAACGGAGATCCCTGTCTTGCAGGAAGTAAGGCCCGGTCATCGGGTGGCTTGTTTTTTAACTGAAACCTGAGTTGAGCGATTGCCGAGGTTGCCGCAGATACAAGGAAGATGTCTTTTCGCTATAGTTGCCTATGCGGGACGGCATCTGACGCAGTAGATGTGATAAGATCGGCAATCCCAAAGGGTTTCAAATTTTAAAAATATAACTTGATAGAATTCATTGAAAATCAGGCAAAATTATCCCTTTTAAAATTTGAAACGCTCAATTTAGGTGAAAGTACGTGAGGTACAAATTGTCTACGAATCATATATTACTGGACGTAAAAAATTTGAGGAAATTTTTCCCTCTCCGCAAGGGTGTTTTCAGCCGGGTCGTTGCCCATGTCAAGGCTGTTGATGACATCGACCTATTCATCCGGGAAGGCGAAACACTGGGACTGGTTGGAGAAAGCGGTTGCGGCAAGACAACCGCCGGCAGAACCATTTTGAGTCTCATCGAACCCACTTCAGGCAAAATATTGTTTCGAAGCAAACAGCTTGCCGGTCCAAACGAACCGGGAAAGATCGTCGACATCGCCACGGCGTCTCCCAAAATTCTCAAGACATTGCGCCGTGAGATGCAGATCATCTTCCAGGATCCCTATTCCTCTCTAAATCCCCGGATGACGGTAGGGGATATCGTTGGTGAAGGGATGCGGATTCATCATACGGCCGGCGGGAGCAAAAGAGAGGACCGGGTACGTGAGCTACTAAACGCTGTCGGACTCAAACCGGAACAAATGAGACGGTACCCCCATGAGTTCTCCGGTGGACAGCGCCAGCGAATCGCCGTAGCACGCGCGCTGGCACTGGATCCTCAACTGGTGGTGGCAGATGAGCCTGTCTCCGCGCTGGATGTTTCTATCCAAGCACAGGTCATCAATCTTTTGGAAGATTTGCAGGAAAAGTTTCATTTAACCTATCTTTTCATCGCACATGACCTCTCCGTGGTTAAACACATCGGTAACCGGGTGGCCGTCATGTATCTGGGAAAAATCGCAGAGCTTGCGCGCACCGAAGAGTTATTCCTGGATCCGAAGCATCCCTATACAGAGGCGCTGATGTCGGCAGTACCGGTCCCGGATCCCGCTTTCAGGGCAGAACGAATCACTCTCACGGGAGATGTTCCCAGTCCCGTTAACCCCCCTCCCGGCTGCACCTTTCATCCGCGATGCAACTATGTCAAAGATATTTGTAAAACCACTGTTCCGGAATACCGGGATATGGGAGAAGAACACTTTGTCACCTGCCATTTCGCAGAGACCCTCGATCTGAGATCCATTCAGTTTTAAAATATTATGGAAAAGGAGAAAAAATGATGAATTTCATCGTAATCTGTTTAGATAGTCTAAGGCGCGATCATCTGGGCTGTTATGGTAACGACTGGATACGAACCCCGCATTTGGATAAATTCGCGGCCGATAATATTGTCTTTGACAACATGTATCCCAATGGTATCCCCACGTTACCATTCCGCAGGGGGGTGATGCAGGGAAAAAGAGTACACCCCTTTAGAGACAATGTCCCCTTGCATCCAAATAATGTGCACACCTTGCTGGGTTGGCATGGTCTGCCCTTTGAATATCCGACGCTTCAGGAAGTCCTGCAACAAAATGAATATGTCACCGGTATGATTACGGACGTTTTTCACTTCTTCCCTCCGGATATGAATTTCCACATCGGTTTTGATTCGTTTATCTTCATTCGCGGCAATGAAGGGGACCGTCTCCATATGGGCGGGACCAGACGCAAGGACTTTTCCGAATTTCTCTACCCTGAGCTGGAAGGCACGGCTCAGCAGAAATACCTCGAGCAGCATATGCGCAATCAAGATGGTTTTCGCAGCGAGGAAGATTATTTTTCAGCCCAAGTTTTCCGCACGGCAGAAAAGTGGCTGGAACGGAATGCCCGCTATTACGAAAACTTTTATCTCTATATCGACAGCTTCGATCCCCATGAACCGTGGGACCCGCCGCGAGATTACAGAGAAATGTATGATCCCGGCTATGATGGGAGAGATTTGATTCTGCCCCAACAGGGAAAGCTGGAAGGCATCACCGAAGCGGAACTTAAGCATATCAAGGCGCTGTATGCGGGTGAAGTGAGCATGGTGGATCGCTGGTTCGGTCATTTTATGGAGAAATTTTACAATATGGGACTGGATCAGGACACTGCTGTAGTGGTGGTATCTGATCACGGCCATCCTCTGGGAGAACACGGGCTTATTCGCAAGACGCCACCGGCACTGCGCTGGAATTTGCTGGATACCGTGATGCTGATGAGTCTACCCAAGAAAAAATTCTCCGGCAAACGCATTGAAAGTATTGTCCACGAATACGATATCGCCCCGACCTTGCTTTCCTTAACGGGAATTGAAAAACCCGGTTCGATGAACGGCCTGGATTTCAGCGGTCTCTTGGATGGAACGACGGAAAAGATTCGTGACTATGCTGCCGGCGGTTATAATGACCACACCTATATCAGAACGCCGGAATACTACTACCTGGTCAATCTGCAGGATAAGGAACAGAAATATCTCTTTGATCTTAAAAAAGATCCCGAAATGCTCAACGACATTTCCGGTCAGGCATCGGATGTGGTTAGGGAAATGGAACAGATGGTGGAAAAGGAACTGGACGGCTGGAAACTGCCCGAAAAAGTGGGCCAATCCGGTTATCATAAACCGATGACACCCTATAAAATAAGGAAACGTCCGTATACTTCGGTGTTTTGAAAATTCTCGAGAGTTGAGATATGTCCGCCAAAAACGAAAAAACCATTCCCGTATCCTGCAATAAGGACTGCGGCGCCGGATGCCCTTTGTTGGCCCATGTTAAAAATGGCAAACTACTTAAAATTACCGACAACCCGTTAAGAGACCCGCATATGAGAGGGTGTATCCGCGGGTATCGGATGCCTGAAACCGTGTATTCGGATCAACGGTTGAAAAATCCACTTCTCAGAAAGGGTGATCGGGGCGATGGCACGTTTAAGGAAATCTCCTGGGATGAGGCGCTGGATCGCATTGCTGCAAAACTCGGAGAAATCCGTGACAAACATGGCCCCTTGGCGGTGCTTGCCTTTACGGGGTCTGGAAGCTGCAGAGGCGCTGTTCATCACACCGGATTTCTCGCGAAACGGTTCTTTTCCCTTTTTGGTGGATTTACCGGACGAACCGATTCATACTCCAGCGCGGCTGCAGCCTTTGCTGAAAAATACGTATTTGGAACACGGGTGGTGGGCTTTGACCCCCCGACTCTGGAACACTCAAATCTGATTGTCCTGTGGGGCGCGAATATATGTGATACCCGGTTCAGCTGTCGGATCGAATCCATCATTCGAAAGCGCAGGAATGAGGGGGTTCCCGTCGTTGTTATCGATCCAAGACAATCTTCCACCGTTCGAATGCTTGCGACTCAGTGGATACCCATTCATCCCGGAACCGATACCGCAATGATGGCGGCGACACTTCATGTGCTTTTTAGCGAAGGATACGTGGATTTGGCGTTTGCCGAAAAATACACTGTCGGTTTTATGGATCTTCTATCCTACATCCAGGGAGAATCAGACGGTATTCCCAAGGATCCACAATGGGCGGAAAGCATCTGCGGCGTTCCTGCCGAGCGCATTACCGCATTTGCACGCGTTTACGGAAAAACGAAGCCGGCCGCGCTTCTGCCCGGGCTTTCCGTTCAAAGAACGCTGGGTGGGGAGGAAACCCACCGGTTTACGGTTGCGCTCCAGGTGGCAACCGGAAACATCGGCATTCCGGGCGGAAGCTCAGGAGGAGAGTTTTGGGGTAAACTTCCGGTTCCCTATTTTCCCCAAATGCCGGCGCCGGATCCTCCCGTTTTTCAAGAAATACCGATTTACTCGTGGCCCGATGTGGTTCTCAATGGAAGAACCAGCGGCTATCCGACCGAAATCAAGGCCATCTATAATACCGGCACCAATTATCTGAATCAGGGAAGCGACATCAAAAAAAATATCGACGCATTTAGGAAGGTGGATTTTGTGGTGACCCAGGATCTTTTTTTGACCCCGACTGCCGGATTCAGCGATATCGTGCTTCCGGTAACCACCTACCTCGAACGAGAAGATGTGCCCCGCCCGGCTGATAATTTCCTTTTCTACTCCGGCAAGGCCATCGAACCCCTCCACGAATGCAAAAACGATTACGATATTTTTTGCGAACTCTCAGAGCGCCTCGGCTTTGGTGCGTCATTTTCAGAGAACCGGACATCGGCAGACTGGCTTCAGAAGTTTCTAACCGAATCGGTCGTCAAAGACATCGATCAGTTTATAACGACGGGGATTTTCAGGGGAGACGATCAGATGCGGGTTGCCTTTAACGGATTTATAAAAGACCCGGAGGCCAACCCGTTAAGTACACCATCCGGAAAAATAGAGATCCGGTCCGATGCATTTGCAGAGACCGGTTTTTCAGCCATTCCGGAGTGCAGAATTACCCGGCCGAATGCCGTGTATCCTTTGAGGCTCATCAGCCCCCACGCCAAGAGCCGGATTAACTCTCAAAATTCGAATTTATCGTGGGCACGCGCGCTTGATCCTCAGACGCTTAATATGCATCGTCTGGACGGGAGGGCGCGCGGCATCAAACAAGGGGAGACCGCAAAGGTACATAGTCCGGAAGGAGAGATGGAGATCGAAGTCAATCTTACCGACGATATCATCCAAGGAACCGTCTGGTTGCTTCAAGGCGCTTGGACAAAGAGAAATGGTATTGGTGTTGAAATCGGAGGGGCGGCAAATATTCTCACCTCGACAACGCCGACACTACCCTGCAAAGGGTCTCGCACCCACTCGGTTTTTGTGCAGGTCTCAAAAACCGGCGTGGGTCGAATATAACAGATGGGGCAAACCTTCTCCCGCCTTTTCATAAATGCCATCTTGCGCGTATGGCTAATTCACATTCATGCCTTTTTTATTCTGGGATCGAAAAAATAAACCACCGGGGATCCTATTTCTATCTTTTTAAAGCCTGAATGTAATGGATTAATCAAATAATTGACTTCTTCCGGAATAATCGCGCTGGGAACCTTTAAGATGACAGATTCTCGATCTTGTACCCATTTATCTCCCAACAGTTTTGTGGAAATAGGAGCGGGATTATCAGTCCAATCGTCCTGCAGAGCAGTCAAGTCAATCTCGCAGACTAATTTGGAACTGAATATAACCGGGATACGTACATATTTCTGCAGTAGTTCTTCATTGGGAAGATTGACAACAAGCTCTAAAGTTGCCAGAGCCAGTGATCCTGCGGTGTAAACTACAGGAGCCCCTTTGTTATTCCACCGGCCCCCATGAAGTCTTGCCCCCTCTCCGTCAAGGGCACTGTCTTTATATTTTGCTTTGACAATTCGCCAAGCGGTAGTTATCAACTGAAGACTCCATACTCAATCCGGCCAAGTAGATCCTCAACTTCCTGGGCACCGAGTTCTGTATCCGCATATTCCAACGGAGTGTTACCATTCAGCGCTCTTGCGGGTTCTTTGAACCATTTGCAAGCGAGATTGCGATCCTCAAAAACATCTATCGCCTTATCATATAACTTGGCAATTCGAAACACCCTTTCGGATTCATCGACTTTAAACCGCCCCTCTTGTTTTCTCCGTGTAAGTGTACGTTTGGCAATCTTTACGGTTGAAGACAATGTTTTTTCCGATATGTTAAGATTTTTTCTTAACTTTTCAAATGAGGACACTGGCAAGCCCTTCTTTATTTGTTTGATAATATTCTGCATATTTTTAGAACGAATGCCAATGGATGCTCCATACATGAAAACACCTCCTTAGAAATGGTGTCAGATAGCATTATTATAGTAGCCAATTGGCCCCTTGTAAAGTTTTTTTACAGAACGATACACAAAAAAAGCTGATGAAATTATCCATCTTTTTTATAGGTGATTGATATTTTGAAGGAAAACAGTTCAATTGCACTCACCCATTGACATCCTGCTTGAAGATATCATAAAAAACTTTTGTGGCCGTCCATCATATGTTTCACAAAAAATGACCGGATAGGTCTCAATAAGAACCTCAAGCAGAATTGTCCGCACAATTTACAGTCGTTTCCACAAAGGACGGAACGAATTAAAATTCCTCCATCAGATGAGTGGTGGACAACTCCAGCGGGTTGTCTTGGCGCGAACACTGCTAGTGGAGCCCTCCTTTCTGGTGGCTGATGCGCCTGTATCCATATTTGTGGAGGCACGTTTTTTGCTTTCAATAAATGGGCGATTCGCTTTGATCAATCTAAAAACAGGGAAGATTTTACAGGAATTATACATGGAAGTTTACGTAGCCAGACAGCCTATTTTCAACGAAAAAAAGAAACTATACGCATACGAGCTTTTGTTCAGGGCAAGTATGGACAATTTTTTCCCGAATATCGACGGAGATGCGGCGACCTCTAAGCTACTCTCAAACAGTTTTTTTTCCATCGGTATTGAGAAAATCATTGGGAAGCATCGCGCCTTTATCAATTTTACCCGGGATCTTCTGATAAAAAAGGTCCCCCTGATGTTTCCGAGTGATAGAGTCGTTGTTGAGATTCTTGAAGATGTCGAGCCTGAAAAAGAAGTGTTGGAAGGCTGTCAAGCGATTGCCAGTGCCGGATACGCGATCGCTTTAGATGACTTTTTCTACAAGCCCGAGCTGGAACCTCTCGTTGCCCTGGCTCATATCATTAAATTTGATTTGAGAGCGACACCCTTGGAGGAAATCGGCGATCTTATCAAAAAACTATCGAGAAATGGCATTGGGCTATTAGCTGAAAAAGTAGAAACCCATGAGGAATTTCAGAAATCGATGGATATGGGATTTCAGTTTTTCCAAGGATACTTTTTTAGTAAGCCTGAAATTCTCAAGGGGAAGGAAATCTCTACACCTCATATGAATATCCTAGAGATGGTGGCTGAAGCCAATAAACCGGATTTTAAATTTGATAAGCTGGAGAAAATGATTGCTCGGGATGTCTCCATCTCCTACAAACTCCTGCAATTGATGAATTCAGCCTTTTATAAGAGAATCCAGGAGATCACTTCAATTAGGCAGGCCATCGTCGTCATTGGGGAGTCAGGAATAAGGCGCTTTCTCTCAGTGATCGCCATGGCGGGGGTGAGTACCGGAAAACCCGACGAACTGCTGAGGTCCTCAATTATCCGAGCCAAGTTTTGCGAGTTTATCGGTGAGATGAATCGAAATTCGGTGAATCCGGCGGAACTCTTCACCATGGGACTCTTTTCGCAAATTGATGCCATGATGGATGATTCCATGGAGAGCCTCATGGAAAAACTTCCCCTGTCAGAAAGGATAAAGACCGCCCTTGTAAAGCGGGAAGGAGAACTCAAAGATTATCTCGAGTTGGTTGTTTTTTATGAAAAGGGCGAATGGGAGCATGTCGCAGAAAAAGCAGGATTATTGGGCATTGAGGAAAAAAAATTACCTGAGTATTATATAGGCGCTTTAGGCTGGGCCGATACCGTCACATCTCTTCAATAAATATCAGTAGTAGAAAATATTTAAAAAAAGGTCGCGTTTATCCTTTTTTCCGTTTAAAAGGAGGAATCACAAGTTTTGCACCCCTTTTTCTCGGTAAATGGATGCAAGGCGTATGTGGGATGATATTTTTATCATACACAAAAAAGGGAAAGGATGGTTACAATGAATATCATTATGATCATGAGTGATAGTTTCAGGCAGGATCATTTGGGCTGCTATGGAAACGACTGGATTAACACCCCTAATCTCGACAAACTCGCCGGTGAATCGGTTCTCTTTGAAAATGCCTATTGTGAGGGTCTACCGACCCTACCGGTGAGAACGGCACTTTTTACCGGCAATTACACCTTAACCAACCGCTTCTGGCAGCAGCTCATTCCACAGGATGTCACCATGGCTGAGATACTTGATGAATACGGATATCTATCTGCCATGATCACCGACACCTATCATATGTTCAAACCCAATATGAATTTCCACCGGGGATTTCATGTTTATCGTTTTATTCGGGGCCAGGAAAGTGACGCCTATCGATCAGGGTCCCATGGCAAGGATCTCAATGAGTTTATTAAACCCGAAATGCTCGGCACCCGTTATATTCGAAATCTGGACCAATACCTTCGAAACGTTC
>JAHEHB010000551.1 GCA_024644775.1 Deltaproteobacteria bacterium | reverse complement strand
TTTGGAAAAAATTGTCGATAAACGTCCAGGGGATCCTGCCGTTCTGATTGGTTCAAATAAAAAGGCAATTTCAACCCTGGGGTGGACTCCGAAATATCCGGATCTTCATACCATCATCGAAACGGCCTGGAGGTGGCATAAAAACCATCCTACGGGATACACGGATTAATTCCATTTCGCATAATGCGAGTGTTCAGGAATTCAGTGTTCAGAGTTCAGGGGGATGATCCTCCTTCCCTCCTCGTCTCAGAAACCTGGTAAAATCCCAAATCGGATCACCGGTAGAAATAACCTAAAGGCGAGAAGGCCAGGAAGCCTCGAGGCTATAAGGCTTTCCAGCCCCTAGCCTTTTCGCCTCCAAGCATTCCAGCGTCCAAGCTTTCTTGCTTCCTAGCTCGTCTAAGAAACCTCGTTTCTTATTGTGATGAATCCGGCTCTGCCGGCGGTTTAGCTGAACACTGAACCCCTGAACACTGAACACTCAAAATGCCTATTGATCGCAATACCCAATCGAAATTGTCTGATCCATTTAGTCAAACTCACGCTCCATTTACCCAGCAAGGCATATTTTTTGTGAAAAGGGTCTTTCGGATTTCGGAAGCTGGGATTGAACCTTGACGGTCTTTTCCCCCAAGCGCCTTTAGGGTCCGTATGAGGTATTTTAACTTTTGTCTGGTCTCCCGGGACATTGCATGAAAATATATTCCATAGCCGGGAAGACTCGGTTGTTTTGATTTCCTGACCACTTTGCCGAGGCAATTGATTTGATCGTTGGCGGGCTGAATGAGCAGCCAAACCTCATCTCCTTCATTGAGATCGCCGGCAAAATCAATGAAGCATCCCGTCGAAGAAATATCTATCAACTGGCAGTCTACCCCTCCGTCATCGGTGAATATTTTTGTCGGTAACGTTACCCGGTAACGGGAGGCGATCTCCCACCATCTTAAACGCGGATTAAAATAGGGTGCATATACGTGTTTTCGTAAAAAAACCGCAGAAGTACCTGTAACAATGAGGATAAATAAGATGACGGTTTGAAGCTTATAGTTCGGATTTAGATAAAAATAAACATAGAGATTATAAAAAATCAAAGATCCTGAGAATCCGAGAAATAGATACCACCCCCATTTTCTCACCCGATAAACGCCTACCGCAACGAAGGGAAATATGCTCAAGATGACCCAGTCGCTCCAGATCAAATGAGAGATGATGCTGTTGTCACCCAGTAAGGGAAGCCCGTTCACATAGGCTGCCTGAATCAGGTTGCCGGCCGGTTCAAAGAAATAAATAACAGCAATGATTACAATTGATAATGGTCTTTTTTTCATGCAAACATCCTATTAACGATCATAACATATGGAAAAATTCACACCCCTGACGGTAGGCGCATCGGTCTGTGGTACGTTCATATAATCGGAACGATCGCACCAAAGCTTTACTGATTTGTATATTAAATATACCCTTTCTGCCCCAAAAA
This sequence comes from Deltaproteobacteria bacterium, assembly GCA_024644775.1. The sequence goes on along the minus strand of JAHEHB010000551.1, from coordinate 1,697 downwards.
AAGCAGCACCTCTTGTGCGGATTCCTCGGGTGACATATCGGTTGTGTTGATTTTTAGCTCGGGAGATTCCGGAACTTCATAAGGGGCGTCAATACCCGTAAATCCCTTGATAAGCCCGGCGCGAGCTTTGGCATACATCCCTTTACGGTCCCTTTTTTCGCATTCTTCAAGAGGTGTTGAGACATGAATTTCGATAAATCCGCCGGATGCTTCAATGGCAGACCGAATTTCAAGCCTGATGGTTTTATACGGTGCAATGGGGGCACAGATTGCGATGCCACGGTTTTTTGTGATTTCACTCGCCACAAATCCGATCCGGCGTACATTGATGTCCCTGTGTTCCTTGGAAAAGGTAAGCTCGTTTGACAGATGTTGTCGCACAATGTCGCCATCGAGAAGTGTCACGGGGCGTTCGCCGATTTCTAGAAATCTGGAATATAAAATCTTAGCGATGGTTGATTTACCCGCACCCGGATAACCGGTGAAAAAAATCGTTAAGCCTTGTTTATGCGGAGGTGGATATGCTTTTTGCAGTTCTGCTATGACTTCCGGAAATGTCACCCACTCGGGTATATGACGGCCCGCATGAAACCGATTGCGGATATCTGAGCCGGATAGAGAAATCACAGATGTTCCCGACGGAACTTGATCCGCAAACCGGTATTCATCTTCAAACGGAAGATATACCATCTCTTCGACAGAGAAAACGGATACACCGATTTCTTTGCTGTGTGTTTCAGCCATTTCCTGGGCCGCTTTTACATCATAAAAAGAATTGCCGTTGCGGTCGGCGCCGGGGCCCGCATGATCAATACCAACAATGAAATGTGTACATCCGAAGTTTTTCGAGATAATCAAATCCAAAAGTGCATCTCTCGGACCCGCCATTCGCAAGGCGGTGGGTAATAAATTCAAAAGAAAGGAATCCGGAGGATAGTGTCTTGTCACCTCCCGGTAGCAGCGGACACGTGTATAATGGTCAAAGTCTCCGGGTTTTGTCATTCCAACCACGGGAAGTAAGAGCAAATTTGCTTTACATGCTCTCATCGCATGCGTGGTTATCTCAAACTGTAGCCGATGGATGGGATGTCGTGTTTGAAACCCCACCACCCGTTTCCAACCCATTTTATGATAGAATTCTCGAACCTCCATAGGGTTTCTTCGAAGTTTTTTAAAATCAAAATGAAGGGGTAAATTCACGACTTCCAGCTTGCCACCAATGTAATAATCGTTTAGGGTCGTGAAAAGATATCGAATTCCCGGATGATCATGATTGAGCGTACCATAGATCTCCGACGCCTCTTTTTCCTTGTCCACAGCCCATATTTCTTCAATGTGGAGAACGGCAAGCAAAAAACCCTCAGGATCTCGAAGCGAAATCGATTGACCGGTTTCTAAGGTTTGTGCCAATGTGTCCGGTACATCAAGACAAATCGGAATCGGCCATAATACGTCGCTTTGAAGCCGCATTCGGTCCAAAACGGATTCGTAATCCGAGCGTTTCATAAAACCGTCCAACGGCGAAAAGACGCCGGTTGCAAGCAGTTCCAAATCACACAACTGACGGTAATTCAAAAGAAGTTCCGGAAGATCCAACGCGATCCGCTTAAGTGTATCGGCACGCCGTTCATCGACGCACAGATCGATAAACCTGTCGCCGTGGGGAAGTGTTGAGTTGCTACCATTTGTCATTGGTA
>JAHEHB010000550.1:2557-3177 GCA_024644775.1 Deltaproteobacteria bacterium | reverse complement strand
CCTTTGCTAACGGCCTCGACGCCACGACCGGCTTCCATCACCTTACCGATGCGGGTAATATCGATTCCAGCGTCCCGTATGCGATTCATCAACGTTTCGGTCTCGTTTTTACGAGAACAAATGAGAAGGCTGCCGGAGCCAATCAATCCCATGGGATCAATACCCAGCAGACGACACATCTTTTTGGTTTGCGGAAAGACCGGGATACGATCCATGTTCACCCTGATTCGATGTTCACCCGCGATGCTCAATTCCATGAGTGCTGTGGCCAGTCCTCCTTCTGTAATGTCGTGCATGGCACTGACTCCCCCACAATTGCAAGCGATTTGCGCTTCCTCTAAAATACTGATGGAAAAGAGAAACTGTTTACATGTTTCAATATCGGATTCCGTCATCCCTAAAACTCTAAGCCGATCTGAAAACTCCCTGGCAATGATGGCGGTTCCTTCAACTGCAACCGCTTTGGTCAATAATACATTGTCCCCCGGCGTTATGTTCCGTTTATCAATCAGGCGGTTTTTTGACACTGTTCCAGCAAGCATGCCAGTGATGACAGGCCTTGTCACCGCATCGGTGATCTCTGTGTGACCGCCACACAGCGTGATGCTCCACCGGCGGCA
>JAHEHB010000550.1:0-2547 GCA_024644775.1 Deltaproteobacteria bacterium | reverse complement strand
GAAACAACAGCGTGGTCAAAAACCATCTGGGGATGGCTCCTGACGTGGCGATATCGTTGGCATTGATGAGAACCGCATAATGCCCTATGGCGTCCGTGGCAAAAGTAATGGGATCTGATTTGATCACAAGGACTTCTTCTTTATCAATATCCACAGCAGCCACATCTTCACCCACACCCGCATTGATCAGCACCGAAGGGTCATGAAAATCGAATCCGTCCAAAAAGTTTTCAAGTAGATCATTGGGCAATTTGCCCGATGAAAGAGGCAGTCCCAAACGGACGATGTCCTTAATCTCTTCCAAACCGGAGACGGTAAAATCACTTTCAACCTTTGTGGTGCCGGATATCGTTCCATAATCTAAAAACGCCGTCATACACCCTGCTGTTTGTCCGGCTTGAATGTCGAAAACAAAGTCACCCACCATCAATATCTGTTTTACATCGACATTCAAGGTTTCGGCTGCCAGTATAATTCCGTCGCCGCTTGGTTTCAGCCGAGCGGGCGTTTCCCTGGAGACAATGACATCAAAATAAGACATATCGATATCTTCAAAATTCTTTAAAGCCCGTTTTATGCTTGAAAGCGTATTTCGGGTAATAATGCCAATGCGGATTTCCTTAGAACGAAGAAAATGGATCAGTTTTTGTGCCCCGATGTTGGGTTCTGAGTTGATGGCCGCTTCTTTTTCAAATCGATCCAGTTGCTTTAGGGCCTCCTTTCGCTGAGAGAGGGTGGGAAGATCTTCTATGAATTCAAGTACAGGGGCATCGGCAGGGCAACCCATGGTTTTTTTTAAACGAGGAAAATTCAATGCCCCGGGTTTTGTCAGGGTTCCGTCAAAATCGAACAGAACGGCTTTAATATAAAATGATCGATTCATTATTTTTTTTCGTTCGTCATTATCTAAAGTTAGTTTGGGATAGGTACCCATTGACGCTTAATGTCTTGAAGACGATGGGGATAATTCGAGATGATGCCGTCAACTCTTAAAGAAACATATTTTTCCATATTTTCCCGGTCGTCAACGGTCCAGACAAATACCTTTGAACCCCCTTGTTGCATTCGTTGAATGAATGGCTTGCGTGCAATCGGGTAATGAACAGCCACACCGTTTAGAAATCCCGGCAGCAGGCCGGGCAAGATGCATAACATTGCGTTCTGAAGATTTTGTTTGATGGTTTGCTGTTTGGAAATAGAAACAATCAAGATGAGTGGTAATTGAACCCTTTTTTTATTCAGCTCAAGGAGCAGGTTGCAATTTGAACTGGATATAAAACTCCCTTCCAAAAGGGATGATGTCTTCAATGTTTCCAAAAGATTATCTATACTTGTACAGCTTTTGAGTTCAATGTCCACGGGGATGGAACGGGTTGCTTCAATACAGTCGGAAAGTAAAGGCGCACGATCATCATCAGCGGTTAGGGATTGAACCTGAGAATATGTCAGACAATTCCATGGCGGCGTATGATGGTTTAGACGATGGTCATGATAAACGACAAAACGGCCGTCCCAAGTTTCATGAACGTCCATTTCAATCATTTCAACTTTTGCATCCACTGCGGCTTTTAGCGCAGGGATGGTGTTTTCAATGTGTCGTTTACTGAATCCTCGATGTGATATGATTTTTGGAAAATGATCGATATCGTTCACAATGCTATTCCAAGGGATTTTTATATGAACCTATCTCAAAAACAATCTAAGTGTCCATGGCAGCGTTGCGAAACGGTTCAAAATGTTCACATACTACGTGTATGCATCACCTTTTCACCGTATCGCGCCTTGCCCTGAACCCTAATCTTATTTTTGAGATAGGTTCACGTTATAAACAACGGATTACAGGTCATAAGGCGTCAGGCTTTCAAAACCATGGTCGGTGACCAGAAGAGTTTGTTCAAACTGAGCGGAGAGCGACTTGTCTTTTGTAATGGCTGTCCACTTGTCTTTAAGTATGACGAGCTCTTTTTTCCCCAGATTGATCATCGGTTCTATGGTGAAAACCATGCCGGGAATCAGAGGGATTCCTTCTCCTCGAACACCAAAATGGGGGACCTGGGGCGGTTCGTGAAATTCAAGTCCAACACCATGCCCTACAAATTCTCTGACCACCGAGCAGCCATTTTTTTCGGCATATTTTTGAATGGCCCACCCAATATCTCCGATGGTGTTGCCGGGTTTGACCATTGCCATCCCCTTAAACAGACTTTTTTGGGCCACGCGAACGATCTTTTTGGCGTCGGGACCGGGTGTGCCCACAAAAAAGGTTTTGTTGACGTCTGCATAGTAACCGTTTAAAATCGGCGTTACATCGACGTTGACAATATCTCCGTCATTTAAAACCCTTTTACCGGGTATGCCGTGACAAATCACTTCGTTTACAGAGACACAGACACTTTTTGGGAATCCCCTGTAGTTTAAAGGTGCAGAAATTGCACCGTGTTTCAGCGTGAATTCATGCACCAGCGTATTAATTTCATCGGTGATAAGTCCCGGCCTGATTTCAGCCTCGACCATGTCGAGGGTATCCATGGCCAGCCGACCGGCTTC
>JAHEHB010000175.1 GCA_024644775.1 Deltaproteobacteria bacterium | reverse complement strand
CAACCGCTGCATATTTTGGATTGTGGGTGGCCGGAAAAAAACATCCTTCATTTCCGTATGGACTTTATAAGGCGGAAACACTGGCGACGCTGATAACTTCCATTGCGGTCATTTTGGCAGGTTACGAGATCGGGCGACAAGCTGTCTTAGGTCCGAACACACTCCCAGACGTTACGTTAACACTTCCGGTTGCACTGGCCTCACTGATTATTACCTTTTGCTTCGGTTTTTATCAACTTCGAGCCGGAAAAAAACTTCATTCCAAGGCCTTGGAAGCCGATGCCCGGGATTATCTGGCAGATGGCCTTTCCACTACAGTAGTTGTGATTAGCCTTATCGGAGCCCATTTTAGTCTACGTTTGGACCGATGGGCAGCTGGAGCCGTGGCACTTTTCGTTTTCTGGTCCGGAGGCAAATTGTTGTGGCAAGCGACTTGTGACCTCTTAGACGAAGCCATCGACCGGGACTCTGAGCGGAAAATTATCGGAATGATTGAAGCACACCCCCGCGTGCAACGCGTCGAACGTTGTTTGAGTCGCACAGCCGGTGGCCGATTTATTGTAGATCTTGATGTGATATTCCGATCCCATTCTCTTGAGATGGCTCACAGAATCGGACACATACTGGAGGAAGAAATCATCAAGCGGTTTCCGCGCGTGGCCATAGCGAGCATTAAAACCCATAGTCACGAACCGGAACAAATTCATCGAATGACTCCGGTTAAAGCGCCTGATGGAGAAATAGAAGAACATATGCCCCATGCTCCCTGGTTTTTGGTAGAGACGATGAATCGAAAGAGCGGCGAAATTCTGGATCGTGAATATATTCAAAACCCTCACTGCAAGGCGCAAACCAAAAGGGGATTTCTTGTGGGGCGGTGGTTGCTCGGATTTAAGCCCGATCAGATTGTCGTTGCACAGGAAAAAGAAGGCACAGCTACTGCATTGTTACGTGAAGCAGGGGTGGAGCTTATACGATCACCGGAATTGACCACTGAAAAATCATAGGATTTCTATTCTAACCCAATTCGATACGTCTTCTCACACGAGATGCCCACTTGTTGTCTTTAAGCTTGTTTGCAAGACTGTTGGCCAGTTCATAAAACTGGCTCGAATCTGCCGTCTGCTCAGCCTTCTCATAAACGGATTTTGCCCAACTCTGATCTCCGGAATGTTTGAGAATGCTCTCTGCCAGATAAATCAGGTCCCGAGTGCCGTTCAGTTTTTTTTCGGCAGCGCTAAATATCTCTTTTAGATAATTTGTTTCATGCGCCTGTCTATCCACAAATGAAATGAGACGTTCATAATCATCTCTGCGGGTGCAAGCAGCTTCGGCTTTGTCAAATAGCGTCTTTGCATATTCTCTATCGCGCAAAATATCCAATATGGCGCCTCCGACTGCTATGTGGCCCGATAAATCCTGACTTTTCTCATCGGCGCTCCTCAGTAATTTCTTCGCCCATTCCTGGTCCCCTAGTTTTGCCTGAACAATTCTGGCCAAGCGGATATAATCCGTTTCCTTTGTACAATTTGCCTCCAGGCTTGCGAAAATTTCCCGAACCCATTGATCGTCTTTTAAAGTCCTAAGGATGCCATCCACCAATGTATTATACTTATGATAATCATCGCATTTTTCCTGCTGTTTTCCATAAATGGCACGAATCCAGTCGACATCGTTAAGGTCCGTATGAATTCTTCGGGCAAGTTCTAAATATTCACCAAAATGATTGCACAGCCCTTCCGCTTTTCGGTATAGATTCCGTGTGTAGGGGATATCTTCCGTCTTTTTGAATACCTCATTCGCTAAATTGGACATTGACGTGACGGTTGTACATTCTTGCTCCTGTTTCACAAATCCAGCATAGAGTTCTTTATGGGTTTCGCGTTTTTCGAGTTGCGTCTTGATCGCCTCTATCCATTCGTCATCATCTGCATATTTGACCACGGCATCCGCTACTTTTTTAAACTCATCCGCTGTCTCTATCGCTTGCTCTGCCTGTTTCAACGTCGCCAGTGCCGATGGTTTGTCATTAATCTCTTCAGCCAGAGAAACGACAATATTTACGAGTTTGTTTGCGTCCGGATGGGTGGCGGCCGCCTTTTTGTACAAATCCCCGGCAAATTCCCCATCACCGGTATCTTTAAGTACTGCCTGGGCTAATTTTACGTATTCATCATAAGAATTACACTGGGCTTCCGCCTGTTTATATATGTTCGAGGCCAGATCCTTATCTTCCAATTTGCTCATAACGGAACCGGCTAATTTCAACAACTCACCACCGTCCTGAATTTTATCCTGTGCACGACTATAAAGTTGACGACCGTATTCCTTGTCTTCCAAATCGTCAATGGCAAACTCAGCCAGTTTTACAAGTTCAACGCCGGAATCGAGGGACGCCTCCGCCTTTCTAAATATGGATTGTGCCATCTCTCTATCGGAAAGGACTTCCATAACCCCTTTTGCCAGGCCACCGAAATCATCGGCGGTCTTGCTTTCTGCAATGGCTTTTTCATAGACCTGCTTTACCTTGTCCTTGTCATTAAAGACATCCAAGACACTTTTTGCATATTCATTGTAATCTGCAGCCTTCGTGCATTTATTCAACGCTTTATCCGCGGTTTCCTTCGCAAGCTCCGAATCCGCCAACACTTCAGTAATCGTCTTACTTAGATCGAGAAAATCTTTGATCTTGACACACTTTCCCTGAGCGGCCAAAATAACTTCCTTTGCAGCCTCCGTTTCGCCAAGATCAGATGCCGTTTTGGCAAGGTTCACAAGCTCTTGTACATTGGTGCAGAAATCTTTTCCTTGATTCAAATATTCTTTTGCCTTTTCTTTGTCGTCAAAAATTTCCAATACGCCTTTCGAAAGTGCGACAAAGTCATCAGCCGTTGCTGCCCAATATACGCCGTCCTCAAAAAGCCGGTCCGCCCATTCTTTATCGGAGAGTCCTTTCATCACCTCTTTTGCAAGGTCAACAAAATCTGGAGTTGTCTGACATTCCTGTTCTTTTTCTTCCAGCTCTTCTTTGAGTCCCATTTTATAGCTCCTATACCGATTGGTAATAAATAGTGCTTGTCCGAAAATGGCTATTTTTCCCAATTTCTGCGTCAGGCTCAAATTTTAATCCTCAAAATACTCAATGTATTCTTGTGGTTAAAATTTTCGCCTTCCTTGAACTTGGAAAAACTATCTCATTTTCGGACGGGCACTATATAGTCGTTCAAAATCGAAAAGCATTTAAATTGTATATAAATTTCAAAACGTTAAGCAAAAAATTGCTCATTACATACGGCACGATTATTTATTTGTCAAGAATTAATAGCGGATGTGAATAAAGTAGTGGAAGCTTTCATCGTCAAGACCGGCCCGGCCCACCGGTTTGTCCTCAGGTCGAACCGGAACAAGCGGTATCCTCGAATGAATGATGAAGTTTGTGTTCTTCTGGAGGACATTCCACTCCGTCACAGCAATTGTCGACCGTACAGCTTAGATCGGGAGACAAGGGAATACTCCGGGCATGGCTGAAAAAATTTTCGGCAATACCTGCAGCCGCAGCGGTGATAAACGCAACCACTGGTCGTGCCGCCGTCATGATGGGATCCAGTAAGGCATAGGTAACGGTAATGGAATCCACCCCGGATTCGGGGGTCGATATCAGGAATGCCGTGGTGGCCCTTTTGTTTGCACCCTGTTTCTGCAGCGACACGGCCGCAGGCAGCACCCCGCACGATCAGAGAGGAATCGGGATACCCAGCAGCGCCGCTTTGAATACGGACCGGAACCTGCCGCGACCCAAATGAGTTGCGACGGTACCGGGACTAAGAAAAACCCGCAGCATACCACTTACCGACAAACCAAATATCACATAAATGGAAGATTCAATGAGAAGCCGCCACGCTTCCTGGAAAATCGCAATCACAAAATTCATAATTTTCATCAAATGTGAATGATTATCAGTATACCGATTTGGGTTACCAATCCGGCCACCACCATCTCTTTGTCGATTCTTCTGAAGGGGGTGTCTCCAGTTTTTCAGGCGCCAAGAGGGTACCCCAGTTGGTTCGTTTTTGCATGTCACCCTTGTATTTCTCCGATACGAAATCTTTTCCGATACGAACCTGCCATCCACCACCCAATGCTTTGTAAACAGAAATCAAGTTGGTGGCCACATCGCCGGCGGTCGCCGTCTGCTGGTCTTGCTGCTCGGTCAAAAACCGTTGTGTATCCAGCACCCGTTGATAATCCACCAGACCCTCGCGATACTGGATCATGGACAGATCCACCGATCGTTTCGATGCAGCGACACTTTCAATTAAAAATTTAACTTCTTCCTGGGATTGCAAAAATGCCACGATGGCATCTTCAGTCTCTTGAGCCGCCTCGAGAACGGTGTTTTCATAGTTTATCACAAATTGCTGGAAGCGGGCATCCTGGACTCTTACACGGTTTTTAATGCGTCCGTAATTCAATATGTCCCATGTGATTCCGGGACCACCAAAAAACCGAAAGCTGTCTGCATCGAACAGACCGCCGATGCCGTCGCCTGCCTTTGTGTTATTGGCATCGGAGGACAGAAATCCCAAAGAGCCAAACAACGAAAAATGTGGGTACAGATCCGCTTTGGCAATACCAATCTGCGCACTTTGAGAGGCAAGCTGCCGCTCGGCGAGCCGGATATCCGGACGCCGACGGAGTAACTCTGCCGGAATGCCCACCGCCACTTCAGCAGGTACCTTTGGAATAGCGCCCGGTGCACCGAACATATCGTCAATTTCGCCGGGTAGCGTACCGAGCAGGGTGGCAAGTGCGTTTTTTAGTTGCCGTAAAGACGATTCAAATCGGGGAATCGAAGACTGGGTGCCGGTGAGAAGCGCCTTGGCTTGCTGTACATCCAGTTCCGTAACGGCTCCCCCTTTAAAACGGGCATTGGCGATTTCAAGCGAGCGCTTTTGTATCTTAACATTTTCTCTTGCGATTGACAGCCGTTCTTCCGTTGTTCGAATCAAGACATAGATGCGCGCCACCTCGGCAGTCAAGGTGACGAGAAAGTCGTCATAGCTGGCAATGGATGCCTCCAGATTCCCCACCGTCGACTGAACACTCCTCCGGAATTTTCCCCAGATATCCAACTCCCAGGCAGCATCAAATCCGATATCCAATTGATTAACGCTTGTATCTGCGAATTGGGTGCCGGATGCATTCTTACTCAACTTGTTGTAGCGGTAATCGAAAAATCCTTGTTGCAGTTGCGGATATTGATCACCGACGGCAATGGCCAGCTGGGCACGGGCTTCCAGAATTCGTATACCTGAAATTTGAAGATTTAGATTCTGTTTGTACGCCGTCTCCATAAGCGTATTGAGCACCGGATCGTCAAACACAATCCACCAGGTGCTGTAGTCTGCGGCTTCAGTCTTGACCTTGGGATCGTCTTTTTCGATCCACTCCTCGGGCTCCGGAACGGTTGGTTTGACATAATCCGGCCCCACCATGGAACACCCGGCAATGAGAAATAATCCGGCGATTAGAACGATGAAGGATTGTTGTTGGCATCTGTTTGACATGACGAATACTCCTCGGTTTTTGTGAGTAAAGACCTCGTTGAATGGTTGATTGGTTAGTTAAATTATATCAATTATTTCAGCATGTTAATATTTTTAAAACACCAGGTTTCCGATTATTTGCAATCACTTAACCAGTCAACCAATCAACCCATTAACTATATCTGGAGTAACTAAACGGATCGGTTTTATTTTTAAGTTTCAAACTTTTTATCAGCTTTAACCAACCATAAGTATCGATACGGCTCGAGAGTAAAAGACACCTCACGGACGCTTTCGCCGGTCAGCAAATCAGACATCGAACCGGAAAATCCTTGATCGGGCAATGAAACAGAAACGGGTTGAGAAGAGATATTGGTCAACGCGAAGATCGTTTGTTCTTTACAAAACCGCTTTATGCCAAACACTTTGGGAGCGATCTCCAGAATTTCAAAACCGGCATTCGGATGAAACGCCGGTTGTCTTCTGCGGGTTTTGATCATCGCAACATACGGGAAAAAGATTTTCGACCGGAAAGAATCCGAATTGTTTAATTCCATTAAAACATCTTCAACCTGAAGTTTTTCCCGATTGATGGTTCGAGCATGGCCGGTTTGCGCGACACCTTCAATCCAATTGCGGGAACCCAGTAAGCTGTGGATGTAGATTGCCGGAACCCCCGGCAGGGCGAGCTGTATCGCTTGAGAAGCCAAAAATTTTTCTGTTTGGTGTGAAGAACGATCCCCTAAGATCGCATCCACATAGGTAATATTCAGTTCGTAAGGAGTCTCGGAACCATCCGGTTTTTTCCGATAAGAAACCTTCCCCCCATTGGCTTTAACGATCTCAACCAGTCTATCGATCTCTGTCGGAGGTAAAATACCTTCAAGGGGGCGTAAACCTATACCGTCATGGGATGCCGTAAAGTTAAAAAAAGTGTTTGTACCAGATTCCAGATGGAGGTTTTTAACCCATTGAGAAAAGGCGGTTGCATCTTCTGTTACAAAAGAATGAAATAGCAGTGGCGGCAACGTAAAGTTGTAGACCATCTGTGCCTCGTCCCTACCATTTCCAAAATAACTGATGTTCTCTTTATGAGGCACATTGGTCTCGGTAATCAGAACAACATCCGGAGCGACGATATCTAAGATCCTTCTAAACACCTTCACCATGTGATGGGTCTGCGGAAGATGTATGCAGGTGGTGCCGATCTCTTTCCACAAAAACCCGACGGCATCCAGCCTCAGGAAGGATGCGCCCTGTTTTGCGTAAAAGAGAAGCACTTTCACCATCTTTTCAAAAACTGCCAGACTCTCGTAATTAAAATCGATCTGATCGGCGCTAAACGTCGTCCAAATATGAACGGTTTTTCCATCTTTCTTCTTAAACTCAGTCAAAAGTGGGAGCGTCCGCGGCCGGTTTACCATGGACAAATCGGCAGATGGATCAACTTCAATGGCAAAATCTTTATATTCTTGCTTGCCTGCTAAATAGTCGTTAAACCATTGGCTTTTGGCGGAAAAGTGGTTAATGACATAGTCAAACATGAGGTCAAAATCATTACCAATGTCAGCGACATCTTCCCAAGAGCCAAACTCAGGGTTGATTGTAAAAAAGTCCATGACGGAAAATCCATCATCAGAGGAATACGGAAAAAAGGGAAGAAAATGGATCACCGAAACAACCCCCTTTAGATGTTCTCTTGCAAAGCGACGGAAGGCTGCCAGGGGAAGTTCTCTTTCTTTTTTCAACGTATCGCCATAAGTAATTAAAACGACATCTTTCTGCGAAAAAAAACCTTCTCCTTCCGCTTTTCGAATCGGAAAGCCTTCGATAAGCGGAAGAATTCGATTGAATGCATGCGTTCCTTTTTCCGTACCGTAAATAAGATTTAATAACCCCCTTAATTCATCAATACGTTCTTTTTTTATCATTTCTCGCCTCTTGAGTTATTTTTTTCAGACGTGATGAATAAAATAACCACCACAAGTTTTGCACTCCTTTTTCTCGGTGAATGGATGCAAGACGTATGTAACCACTCTTATTTCAGTATCCGGACGTATTTCTCATGAAATACTGGAAATCTTCCGATTCTTCAACTATTTGTTCTCATAATCTTGTCTATTTGTTTAGCCTACCTCCACGATACTCGGGGTATAATCATCTGGTGGTTCAAAACCGAGCAGTGTTATACAGGTTGCTGCAAGATTACTAATTCCGGGGTTTTTTTGAGGTGACAACCGAATATTCGCCTTTCCCGTTGGTTCATAGATATAGACAGGCACCGGATTCAACGAATGAGCCGTTTTCGGTTTGGGCTTTCCGGTTTCCTGATCGATACTTACGACGCCGGATTCTTTATTGCGTTCATACATGTCGTCAGAATTACCGTGATCGGCTGTAACAACAAGAACCCCGTTTGTCTCTTTCACAGCCACGAGAAGTCGGGATAGACATATGTCAACCGTCTCAATTGCAATTTCAACGGCTTCAACAATGCCGGTATGTCCGACCATATCTCCGTTCGCGTAGTTTAAGCGAATAAACCGATGGTCTCTATTCTTTATTGCTTCGACCACGTTGTCGGTGATCTCGGCAGCTTTCATCCAGGGGCGCTCCTCAAAAGGGACAATGTCCGAAGGTACCTCGACATAATCTTCCAGAGAATCATTGAATTTTCCGGATCGATTTCCATTGAAGAAATACGTCACGTGGCCAAATTTCTGCGTTTCACTGATGGCAAGCTGCCTGACACCGGTTTTAACGAGATACTCACCCATCGTTCGATCAATTCCGGGTGGATCCACCAAATATTTTTTCGGTATGAGAAGATCACCATCGTACTGCATCATACCCGCATACTTCACATTAATTTTTGGGCCACGAGGGAATTTATCGAATACGTCATCCTCAAACGCATGACTTATTTCAATCGCCCTGTCTCCGCGGAAATTAAAAAAGATAACGCTATCGTTTTCAACAATGGGTCCAACCGGCTTATTGTCCCGCACAATGACAAACGGAGGTAAATCCTGATCGATTGTACCCCGATTTTCGTCACGAAGCGTTTCGATTGCCTCACGAGCCGATTCAAATGTCCGGCCTTCTCCGTTGACATGCGTTTTCCATCCGAGTTCAACAATACGCCAATTGGCTTGATACCGGTCCATCGTAATTTTCATTCGGCCCCCGCCGGAGGCGATGGCGAAGTCGATATCACAATCCCTTCTCAACAAATCAAGAAACGCTTCGAACCTATCCACGTAGTCCAACGCCGATGTCGGAGAGACATCCCGTCCATCTAACAGGATATGAACACTGGCTTTTTTGACACCTTTCTTTTTGGCTTCGGTCAGGAGCGCTTCCAGATGATCGATATGACTGTGAACATTTCCATCTGAAAACAGCCCGATGAAGTGCAGTCTCGAATCGTGATGGATTATGTTTTCGATCAGTTCTTTCCAGACGTCTCCTTTGAAAATGGACCGTGATTTGATTGACTGGTTGACAAGACTCGCGCCCTGTTCAAAAACCCGGCCGCACCCGATGGCATTATGCCCGATCTCACTGTTTCCCATATCAGAATCCGATGGCATCCCCACTGCGGTTCCATGGGCTTTTAGCTGTGTCGCGACAGCGTTGCGAGACAGCCAATCAAGCGTTGGGGTATTGGCCTTGCGAACAATGTCACCTTCTTCAAATTTACCGATTCCGATACCGTCCATAATGACCAAAACTGCGGGGCCCTGAGTACCAGTGAATTTTTTAGACCTTATAAGTTTTTCCATCGCAGATTGCTTTCCGTTATATATTTTATGATAGATTGGATTATCAGCGATTTCGTAATCCTTCAAGTGGAATTTGGTTTTTTGATCTGTTTTGTTAAAGTAATAGCAAAGCGTCGCCTCAAACCGACAAGGGGTTGTTTGCATCAGAATGACGGTTTGAGAAACATTGTACCGATGCTGGATGCTCGACGCTTGTTGGAGCGAAGCGGAAATCCCGCTTCATCGGGGATACTGGATATAAAAATGACTCAAACCCTTATTTTATCAAGCATCCAGAAACCAGAATCCACTATCTGTTTATCTATTGCCAATGTATTATGCCCTTGCGAATTGTTAGTATCGGTATTAATATGGGCTCAAGTGAAGCCTTTGATCGCCTAAAGACGGTGGCATCCAAGTTTGGTGCAAGTAAAACCCAGGACGTCTTTTGGTTTCAGTGTGTTCTGGTTTCCCTGCTCCTGCGTGGGAACCTCCGAATGCATTCCCACGCAGGAGCAGGGGAACCAGAATAAGCCAAGGAATCCTAATTTCGGTAAAGAACGAAGGGAGGTTTTTAATGCGAATCAACAGAGTGTTTGTCATTCTTGTAATTACCGGTTTGATCATAGGGTGTGCGGGATCGGCGAAAAAACTGAACCATTTAAAACTGGGTATGACCAAAGAGGAAGTGGTCCAAGTCATGGGGAGTCCTGGCCATATCAGCGCAAGGGAAAATGTCGAATTTTTGAATTACAAGCTGAAATCGACTAACCTATTTACAGATGAATATTTTGTAAGGTTGAGAGACGGAAAGGTTGATTTGTTCGGTCGGCGCGGAGATTTCGGAGTCATTTATTGAGGTTTCAGTTCAAGGATTGCTCGCTTTAATACATTTTTAGCCATAGAGACCTTGTATTGATTCCATTCCAGCGGTTTTGCTTCGGAAACAGCGACGTCACTGACGCGTGTCGCCACCGATT
>JAHEHB010000549.1 GCA_024644775.1 Deltaproteobacteria bacterium | reverse complement strand
TCCACACGAAATTAATGCCGATTTTCGCGGTACCTTCAGCCACGTCTTCTTTTGAGCAACCGCAGAAGAAAAACAAAAACAATATAGAATCGGCTATCGCAATTTTCACTCGATCCCCCTATTAACGAATTGGGGACGACTTCTTTCAGCCCAATAAATGGTGCACACTTCCAGCTTCAAAAGAGTGGACTTTAAACGGCAATTTTCTCTTTCTGACTCATAGACCTAATCAGGCAGCGTGAGTCAATGGATGGTATGCCTTGATAATTCTTTGTTCTCATAGTTACCATGCATAGGGTCGGGCATCACCTCAAGCCGTGTTACAATCGGCGCAAGTCATTTTATAGGCCGGCAAACGCATGTTAATATCCCGCCCGGACAGCCTCGGAAATCGCCTTGAGGTTCTCAATCGGGGTTTTCAATGGAATGGCGCATTCGGGCCCGATGATGTTCACCCCGGATTCAATGGCATATCGGGCTTGCTTGTAGACGTCTTCAGGCGTTCCCATGAACAGCACATTGGCGTTGTCAACATTGCCCACCAGGGAGATGCGATCCCCCACCCGCTCCACCGCCTCTTTAGCGTCGAGTTGCCACTCGAAGTGGTAGGCGTCGAAACCGGCATCCGCGAACATGTCAATGCGATCCCTGCAGTTGCCACACACATGCAGGATCAGGGGGCCACCGATCTCTGAAGTCAAGATTTTGTGCCGGGAAAGGAGGTATTCCTCGTAAACCTTGGGGCTGACCAGGTTGCCGGTGGCGTGGTCCGCTACAACCACGATATCGGCTCCGGCCTGAAGCTGGGCCCGAGCGAACTGAATGGGGACTTCCATGACCTGATCCAACATGCGGTGTACCACGTCCTTGGCCTCAGGATCCCGGATACCCCGTCCCACCTGCATAAGAAAGTTCTGCACCCCGGCCAGGTGGTAACTGATGGTCCAGGGCCCCATGACCTTGCCAACCACGGCCGCCTGATCGCCCACCTGGCGTTTAAGGATAGACAGTGCGTCGAGTACCACTCGCATGGAAGGCTTTTCCAGGAGGTCGTGGGGAATCCCCACCTTTTGGAAGTCCTTGTAGGGAAAATCCTTTACATCCGGCATCATGTCACGGTTGCCCCAATCAACTTTGCATCCCAGGGCTTCGGCCTCCTGCTGGACGCTGAACTCGGGCATCACCGTATCGAAGCCCGCCACCTCGTATCCGGTAAGGGCCAGGGCGGCCATGGCGCTTGCATCCTGGTGGGCCTCGGGAAAGCCGACTCCGGCTTCATCCATTAGCGCATGGCAGATGATGGATGTGGGGTTGCCGGCCGGCGGCCTCTCACCCCGGCGTCCGCCGAAGAGGGCCGACATAATTAAATTATGAGGTGTGTTTTTCATATCCAACCAATCGTAAGGTTTGTAATTGATCGCTTAAAAAATATAACCCGTATTCAGATGTGTTGCGAATATCCGGACCGGGGATTTTTCCAATAGTCTTCAGACAACATCAACCTATGAAAACGAGCACATCGATGTAACGGTTTTCCGAATCCAAGTTCAATTTACTGTAGAAGCTTACATAGATAATATTCGGCGTTTAGAATAATCGAACGCCCCACATCTTGTAGCTCACCAATCATTTTCCCATTACATCTATACTGAGACTAATCAACGGCACGGGTTTCTGTCAAATCCTGTGATTTTCGATCCATACTTGTCGATAGGATTTCGGCGAAGATCAAGTCATGCACAATCTAAAATAAACGGTTCATACCTGCCGAATGCGCTCGGTTGTATATAGTTAGAGAAAACTTTACCGGCCGAAGTATTATCGAACGTGTTTTAGCCAGCACAAACATGCAAAATGAGTATGGTTATTGGAGTCAGAGACGTACCACGAAATATAGTAGGCGATGAATAGAAACCAATCGAATCAATTGATCATCCATAATTTTAAGACCTTTAACCGTGAAAGCTGGACCTTTTATCGGTCTGGACTGAGTTTTATTCGTCATACAGTGCTTCCAGGGCATCCCCAAATTTTTCCAGGAGTCGGGCCCGTTTCAATTTTAGGGTTTGAGTCAGCAGGCCGTTTTCCAAGCTAAAGGGTTCGGCAAAGTAGAGGATCTTTTTTGGGATTTCATAACCGCCGTAGGTTTTTCGTAAGTGTGCGGTAATCTCGTCATCGAGAAAGTCGATGATTTCCTTATTTTTAACCAGAGTGGCAGGGTCGTCATCGGCCAGCCCTTTCTCCAGGGCGACCGGTTTCAAAAAGGCCATGTCCGGGACGACGACGGCCACGTTGAAATCTTTGTTCGCTCCGTAAAGAAAGGCGCTGTTGACAAACCGGTTCAGCTTCATGTCTTCTTCGATGGCAGCGGGGTGGACGTACTTGCCGTTGGATAGTTTGTACTCCTCCTTGAAGCGTCCCGTAATATGTAAAAACCCCTTCTCATCCATCCAGCCACGGTCTCCGGTCCGTAACCCTCCGTCCTCCGTCATGGCCTCTGCCGTTTTTTCCGGTTTGTTGTAATAGCCCTGCATGATGTTGGGGCCGTATGCGATGATCTCACCGTCCCGGCTCTCTTCGCCCGTATAGGTTTTATCTATCTCGATGCGGATATGTTTTCCGGGCGTGCCTACCGATCCCATAACATTGCCATGAACCGGTCCGTTAAAGGTCAGTCCGACAGATGACTCGGTTAGGCCGTATCCTTCATATGTTTCTATGCCGACATCCTGGAAAAAAAGTTTGATCTCTTCGTTCATGACGGCACTGCCGGTAAAGGCCATTTTCAGCCTGCCGCCGAAGGTTGCCCGGATTTTACCAAAAACCAGTTTATCCAGGATCTTGTATCTGAGACCGGCCTGGCCCGTTTTACGCTTCTTAATGGCTTCTTTTTTCGCCATGTCAAAAAGGATCTTGGCCAAACCGCCCTTAGCCTCGATTTTGGCGTGCAACCCAGCATAGATATTGTTGAATACCCGTGGGACAGCGACCAGAATGGTGGGTTTTACTTTCTGGATATCTTCCACCAAGGTATCCTGGCTGTCCATCAATCCTGCAGATCCGCCGCAAATGATGCCGTGGTATAGTTCACACACCTGTCCAAAAATGTGCCCCCACGGTAAAATGGAGAATGCGACTGTGTGCTCATCCAGGGAAGCAAAGCTGTCTCGTATAATCTTGAGCATGGA
>JAHEHB010000548.1 GCA_024644775.1 Deltaproteobacteria bacterium | reverse complement strand
TGAGTCAATCCACCAAGAGGAAATCCTTGCAAAGGACAGTTTTGGTTTGTTGGGTATCAAATGATTGCCATTAGATTTATTACAAACGATGAGACCTGATGAAAAATGAGTAGAAGGAGTAAGAGATGCGGAAATTAAACGGTGTCGTACCCCCCATGATTACGCCATTTGATGCCGGGGGCAATGTCGATTTCGAGATGCTTAAGAAATTGGTGCTGTTTTTAAAAGACAACGTCGATGGACTTTTTATATGCGGCTCTTATGGAAGCGGTCCGCTGATGTCAGTTGAAGAAAGAAAAAGGGTAACGGAGGCGGTTGTAGATGTTGTCGCAGGCAAGATCCCCGTGGTTTGCCATACCGGCACGACCAATACCCGGGATTCGATTGAACTCACCAGACACGCCGAACGGGCGGGTTGTAATGCGGCTTCAGCCGTCGGACCTTATTATTATCGGCACAATGAGGAAAGTGTGCTGGCGTTTTATGGCGATATGTTAAAATCCGTACAATCCGACTTCCCGGTTTATGTGTACCATAATCCTAGCTTTTCGGGTTATGGAATGTCACTCGATACCCTGAAGAAAACAAAAGACATGGGTATTTCGGGAATAAAGGACGCGACCTTCGATATTTTATTGTTTGCCAATTACATGCGCGAGCTGAGTGATGATCAATTCGATGTTGTCTTAGGTACGGAAGCCATGTGGCTATCTGCACGGGCACTGGGTGCGCAGGCATATATGCCGGGTCTGGGGAATGCTTTTCCGGAAATTTGCAAAAAAATGCACCAGGAAGGCATGGCAAATGAAATCGAAAAATGCCGGACGACACAATTTGAAGTTAATAAACTAAGGGATATTATGTATTTAGCTAAATCAACGCAGCTGGCAGTCTACGTCATGTTAGAAATCAGAGGGATTATCAGCGCCTATCCCCGTGCGCCCTTTATACCGGCAGGCGAAAAAGAAAAAAATGAAATCAAACAGGCTTTGATTCAATGTGGAGCGTTATAGTATGTATATTGCGACGATTGATTGCGGTACAACGAATTCAAGGGTCTATATCGTAAATGAGCAGGCGGAGATATTGGCCAAAGCCACCAAGAAAGTCGGCGTCCGGGACACGGCCATCAGCGGCAGCAAGGAAACCCTAAAGCGTGGATTGGAGGAAACATTCCAACAGGCTTTATCCAGAGCGGATCTGCATCTAAGTCAACTCGCATTCGCTATTTCTTCCGGTATGATCACTTCTGAGATTGGTTTAATCGAAATCCCCCATGTCTGGGCTCCTGCAAGCGCAACCGATCTGTCGAATAATCTCAGAATGGTTCAGGACACATCGATATTCCCGGTGGATATCCCCATTTACTTCGTTCCCGGAATAAAAAATAAATTTAATCCCGATGACGTTTCCATGCGGGATGCAAACTCCCTTGATTTTATGAGAGGTGAAGAGGTGCAGGTCAACGGTCTCCTCGCCTCATATGACATTGATCGACCGGTCACGATGGTCGTGCTTTCCTCACATACAAAATATATCCCGGTAGATCATGATAATGCCGTTCAGGGAAGCATCACAACCCTTTCCGGCCAAATTTTCGAAGCCATAACAACAGGTACGATCGTCGGAAAATCGGTGAGTCCGGACGATGAGAATGATCGTGTCAACTATCTGGATGAGACGATAATCGATGCTGCCTATGAAGCGGTGATGAGCGGGGGTTTCCTGAGATCTTTGATGATACCGAGATTCATGGATGTTTTAATGAAAACAAAATGGCATGAACGGAAACTTTTTGTAGAAGCTGCCATCGCAACTGAAGACCTAAGGGCTCTCGACCGATTCAGCGCATTGAAATTTAACAGGAATGCACAATATGTCCTATGCGGCCCGGAAAGAAGGTGTTCACTCTTTAAATATTTACTGAACCAGGCGATCAAACCGGAAAAAGAAATCATCGCCATTTCGGATTCTGAAGAAATTGATATGTTGAGTATCAGGGGATCGATTTACTTGGCGAAAAAAGCAAATTTGCTATGATCTATTTATCAATAAGTTAGAACGGTACTTCGCGCCGTTCGAATTCACGGATTCCCATGGAAGTGATGCTTAAAACCTGTCTTGCTGTCTACACGTGATGCGTTGATCTTGATTATCGATAAACCCTGAACAAAGGAGTACATTATGCTGGAAAACTTACCTCATCTACACGGCGTCTTGAGTTTGCCAGTGACCGTTTTTAAAGCAGATGGCGCAATCGATTGGGTGCAAACTAAACAGGGGATCGAATTCGCAATACAATGTGGTGCTACAGCAATTTGTTATGCTTGTGGCATCGGAGAATATCAAACCCTGAGCGAATCTGAGCGCAAGAAGGCGTTAGAGGTAGCAGTTGACACGGTAAACGGTCGCCTGCCCGTGGTAGGCTGCGGCTCGGGAGCATCCACGGAATTGGCCATCGCCTATCACAAACATGCCAGGGAAAACGGCGCCGCAGCGTGTATGACAACCCCACCCTTGATGGGACCGCGAGGTAATGCTCAAGACGTCTACGATCACTATACGCGATTGGCGGATACAGTCGACATCCCGATTATGTTGCACAATATGCCGCCACCGCGGAGCTGGGCAATACCGCCCGAACTCTCCATCCGTATGCTGAACGAGATCGAGAATGTGAATTACATCAAAGAGGAAGCGATTGACCCGCTCACCTCGATCTCACGAATCCGGGCAGCAAATCCCAAGTATCTCAAGTCTCTGCTCTCCTCCGACGGTGGCATCCGCGAAGTAGATGACGCGCTCAGGGGTGCCGATGGCACAATAATAGGACCCGAAGCTGTCGATTGCCATGTGCATACCTGGGACGCTATCGAACGCGGAGAGTGGGACCTAGCATGGCAGTATCATCGCCAGTATTTGCCTTTGACCCATTTTATAGAAATGCAGAGGAATATTGTGGGTTGCAAACAAGTGCTCAGGCGACGGGGCGTGATCGATTCGACAGTCTGCCGTATTGTGGGGTTCGGTCCCTTTGGTGAGTATGAACATCAGATGTGCGATATCCTCGTAAAGCAGGTTAGCCCAATATTCCGCATCCCCCTTCCTGAATAAAGAATCCTGGTCGAGAGGGCCCGGCTTTGATTGCCCCTGGAAGGGGTTTGCTTTGAGAAAAACGCGAAGTGTTCAAAGTAAATG
>JAHEHB010000547.1 GCA_024644775.1 Deltaproteobacteria bacterium | reverse complement strand
TCAGCGGCGGAAGGTATCATCCACTGCTTGAATATGGGGCTTGACCCCACACATCTTGCAACTGCACTGCATGGTGTTCTGGCCCAGCGTTCAGTGCGCACTTTGTGCGAGCACTGTAAAGAACCTTACCATCCTGGAAGGGATGAATATGATCTTTTATTCGAAAGTTACGGGGTTTCTTTTTTTGATCATATCAATGTCATGTACAGTGATGATCTCGTCTTTCATCGTGCCAATGGATGTTCCAAATGTAATAACAGTGGATATCACGGGAAAACAGGGTTGTATGAGCTGCTGATCCTCAACCCAACTATCAGAAAGCTGATCATGAAACGTGCTCCTCTTGGTGAAATTACTGAAGAAGCGATGGTTAATGATATGACCCTGCTTTTGCAGGAGGGGATTCAGCTCATTTTTGAAGGGACAACCGATTGCAGAGAATTGATGTCCGTCTGTTCTTTATAAGTTTCCCCCGGAAAAATCAGATCATGCAGAAAATATTTTTGAAAAGAGTCTCTTGCAAAAGTAGGATTTTCGTTCAAGGTCAAGGCGTGGGAAAAATTTTACCGCAGGCGCCTCGCAGGAAGTGCCCTTGGGGTGCATATAAATGATATCTCGGAGGCTCACTTCGTTCCCTTTTCGGAGAATAAAATTTTGAGCTTAACGAAGATATTGGCCCGGTAAGCGAGGCACGAGACTCCGAGAAGACAGTTTTAACAAAAGACTTGATAAGTATTGTTTTCTTAGGTTGTGTTAACTTTATCCTATTTTTCCTACTTCCCGACGTTTAGCAGGTACAATCCAATTAAATTAAATCCGTTGTTGCTGCCAGCTTATACTCATTGGCCTTTAACTTCGCCCTTTTCTCATGACCACCTTGCTCTTACCTCAAAAACAACCCTTTTTTACAAATGCGTCCATACATGGATTTTTCACATTTCAAAATCCAGGCTCTTCATAACCCGGCCAGTCATCATCAAAGGAAAAACCAGTTCAATTTCATTCACAGGTACCTTCTGTTCATATAAGGGTAAAATTGCCACAACGAAAATTTCCGTTTCTTGGTATACACCAACTTCACAGCATTATTGGCAGGTTACCATGAAATCCTTCAATGCGATTGAAGAGGTTTGACTTGGTAATGTTGACCATTTAATAAGATGAGAAAATTCAACTTCTTCCTGTGAAGTTTCGACTTGATCATGTCCCAAAAACCTGTCCCAAAAGGAGCATTCTGGTACCTATTAAAAGTCTTTTTTTCCCAGAAAACCAGCTGTAAATGGAACATTCTATGTTATTGATGCTTCCAGACCATTTTGGGAAGATAGTCTCGAGGCTGTATACATATACTTCGACGAATCCCCCTCAATCTGACGGTCAACGTCCAAATTTGACCCCTTTTCAGCGTTGAATACTGATCCCTATTTCCAAATAACAGAAATATCTTTTCTTCTCCAAACCTCTTCCAAATGGAGAGTTTACAACCTTTTACATAGGATATATTTGGTTTGAGGAGTCAATATTGAAAGCTGATAGACATGTCTGCGCCATAGAGAGATGATGACTTATAAAAGGGCAGGTCGATCAACTTTCTAACATTGATGAGTTCGTAAAAAGTCTCTTGTTCCTTCATTCCCGCGTAGGCGGGAATCCAGAAGGTGCTGAAATGACTAGATTCCCGCCTACGCGGGAATGACAAAAACCTACCGAATTGAGGTTTTTGCGAGACCATCAACATTAATAATCTTATTAATATTACGATTAATCAATAATAGTTTCGTGTCGCATTCGGCATCTACCTGAAGTGCCTATTGAGCCACCTTAAGTTCGGCATACCGTTTCATTACTGAGAGAGTATTTCAAGGATGCGGGTCAACTTCCTCGCTGCCCGGGTTTTATAGGCCTCAACATCTCGACTACTCCAGTCATAGAAGCCCTTGCCGCTTTTCACCCCCAACTCGCCCCTGGCAACCATGTCCTGAATCTCGCGAGTCGGCGTGCCGCTGTGGTTCAGGTTCGGCACGAGGTTGTGCTGCGTAGCAGCCGTGGTGGCCAGTCCACTGATGTCCTTTTGCTCGATTAGTCCGGTCACGCACATCCGTGGACCGAGCATCGTCTTGCATACCCGGTCAACATCCTCAACCGTCACTATGCCTTGCTCGATCATTGAAAATGCTTCATGAAGTATCGCATGCTGGAGGCGGTTCACTAGAAATCCTGCAACTGGGCGCTTGATGATGATGGCGTTTTGACCGTTACACTCAAGTGCCGCAGTCACATTTTTAAGAACTTCGTGATAAGTCTGTTCAACAAGGATTACTTCAACAGAGTGAAAAATCTCAGCCGGCTGGAAATAGTGTACACCGATGAAACGATCCGGAAAGCGGAGTTGCTCTGCCATGTCCTCCAGCGACAGGCCGGAGGTATTGGTCGCCAGAATTGGTTTGCCGCCGTATGCCTGTTCGAGGCGGTCGAAAAGGGAGTTTTTAAGCTCAAGCACTTCCGGTACCGCTTCAATTATCAGATCAGGTGGATCATCGGGCAACTCGGCAACCACCTTAATTCCTTTGGGAGTCTTACCAATACGGCCAGGATCTCTGCTCAACACCGTTACCCGATGGCCACCACGGACGAATGACAGGGCGATACCCTGCCCCATGATGCCGTACCCAACAACCATTACATGTTCTATCATACCTGCTCCTTGAATCCAGTCATTGAGACACGCGGATGTCCTTAATTGGCAACTATCATCATAAGGGTAGAGAGTGAGATACTCATTTTTATGCCCTCTATGGTTTACATTGCCCGCCAGGGCGATATCCAGTTACGATCGCTTCATCTTTTGTCTGAAAGGTTTTTGTACAGTTTTTGCAATTATAGTGACGGCAGCGAGGAGAGTGGAACACGTGACTCTTTATGTTGCCGTGATAGTCAACGGTAGCCGGTTCTTAGGTTCCTGCAGTGACCTTTGAATAACTGTTGTTCCGAGCACCTTTTCTCCACTCCCATGGAGCTACAGGGGCTGTGCCGGACCATAAGCCAATTTTTGTGTTATTTGCTTTCTTTTCAAGTTGGAGCCAATCAGAACAAAACGAAGCCTTACAATATTTCCGGTACTGCCATGCCAATCCGGCAACTATGAGGTTTTGATTTACATTTACGTCATCAACAAGGACTACTCCTACTATGCGACCAT
>JAHEHB010000546.1 GCA_024644775.1 Deltaproteobacteria bacterium | reverse complement strand
TGGATTAAAATCTTCAGCCAGGAAATCAAGGCGGCGCAGGAACGGGGCGATCCGGACCTGGGTGATACGTATTACCAGCACTGGCTTAACGCCCTTGAACGGATCTGTGCCGCAAAAGGCCTCGTCGGCAGCGAAGACATGCACAAGCGCACGGAGACATGGCGACGCGCCTATCTCAACACGCCCCACGGCCAGCCAATCGACCTTTCAGCTGCGTTCAAACATGGGCAGTGAAAAGAGAAGATCAGCTAACACCCGCACCTTCGGGCGGAGAAAGCTTCGCAAATTGAGGGCAGTACGTGGGACCGTAACGAAGTGCACGGAAGATACCCCAGGTCACGGGGGACTCTGCGGACTGAGCGGGACGTACCCAGTGCCAAACGATATCCCCTTCAGGAGACACCTCGAATAAAACCCCGTCAGCACCGCTGCAAACAAGCGTGTTTCCGTTTGGCAACCGGTCTACTCCGCTAATCATCGGCGAGAAGTGAACCCGGCCGTGGATGTAACCCTCCACCCCGTAATCTTCAGTCTGCCAGACTATCTCTCCGGTTTTGACGTCGACTTCCAATGCCCGAGACTGGTAGACATACATTCCGTTGTCGTAGATCAGCAAGTTGCCCTCGCCGGGAAGTCCCTCGCCAATGGTATGCGCATCATGAGGCCCTCCCATCGTCCTTGGGTCGCGTGTATCCCGGTGTTCCACCTGACCCGATTCGGTATCCAGGTACGCGACATTTCCCCATCGCCAGATGATATCGCCCGACCGCCGGTCGATAATAAACGCGCCATCCGTATGACGGCTGTCGGACATGATATTACCATCCGGCATTACATCCACATCGTTGATGTGCGTCCACTCCTCCCTGGGATGGATCGCACCAATGATATCAACTTCCGGGTCCAAATGGTCCCTACCATGCCATTCCCAAACCACACGGCCGGATGAGTCGATTTCACGAAATGCATCGGTGAACATCGTGCCGTCGCCGTGTTCAGTACCTTTCTGCCCGCCGCGCACCCTGGCGGCCAAATCGGCAGGCACCTTTTCCCAGACAACATATATCCAGTTGCCGTTAGGTAGCCTGCGAAAGTCGTGGTGCATGGTTGGGTCGAAATGCTGAAACAGGATGTTCCCGTCCCAGTCCATCTCCACCAAAATACCGGTAGCGCCGCCCATGAAATAATCACCGTAACCCGGACGTCCTTCATTTGCTCCTTTCGTGCATCGCATCATGGCTGTTAGATGCCCGTTGGGCATCAGGCGAGCGTACCATACCGGAAACTGGGTTTTCCAGGTATGAACAACGTTACCACTCATGTTCATCAGGTAGATCACACCCGGTGCCTGATTCGGCTCATCACATTCACGTCCCGCAAACGGTGCCCAGAGCGTATACCCGTTGAAAGATTTTTCGGGGTCGTAGAAACCAATCCCCTTTTGATACCGATAAGGCCAGCCGAATCCGGCTGAAATGAAGTTGTTTAAAGACATATAACACCTCCTCTTTGAAAAAATTTCATGCCAAATGGTCGTAAACAAAATAAAGAATAAAAAGGATTAACATGATATATGTTTGGGATCAATCAAACCCAATTTTTCCGGAATTCCTTGGGCGAGATAAAAGGAGGGGAGATAGGCCCAAATTTCGTTACACGATTCCCTCATTTCAGGTTTTATTTGACAGACAAACCATACTTATCTATAGTAGCTTTTTTAAGTGAATTATTGTAACTCTCTTAATATTCAACACTTTCTATGATCCAAAAAATTTATCACATCATTGAAAAGGGGGTTCTTTGGGCCAAATCAGAGAAAATAGTCAGTCTTGGAACAAATCGGATGGATCCCAATCGCAAACCGGCTAAAAGAACCAACAGGTATCAAAAAATACTTAAACGGTTGCAAATTTACCCCCTTAAAGCGGTCATATCAAAGTCGGGTTCTCAGGACCCGGATCTTTACGAAATATTTATCAAATCCGCCGCATTCCATTCGTCCTAATCAGAGCGCAAGGAATAAAATCATGACATAATTTGAATAAGGAAAGGCAGCAATCGCGGAAAAGGCTGAACCGCTTTGTCAGAAGAAAATAAAGGGGGGGCGAAATGCATAGTTTTAAAAACAACCTGATAAAATTTTCCCAACTTATGGGAAAAAAACAAAAGACCTGTACGCTTATAGCCAAATCCCAGGATAGGATTGGTTATTTGTATTTCAACAAAGGGCAATTGATTAATGCGAAAACAGATGAATTGAGAGGTCGAGAAGCGTTTTTTAGCATTTTAACATGGGATGAAGTCAAGTGTAAGACGAAGAGAGGTTGTAAAGAGAAGGAGAAAAGGATAAATGCGCCAATTTCGCAATTACTAATCGAAAGTAGCGCCCACTCAGTCAAGAATAACAACCTTGACGGAAACTCAGCGGAAAATGAGGAAGCTGAACCGCGTATACCCCCCGATGATATCGACGAAGTTTCCGACATCGAAAAAAATAGAGCGATAATGAGTCTGGAAGGAGATGGGACAAACATCGGAGACCATTCACGCAATCCCTATCAAGAAAAACAAAAGGAGGAGGAAATGTTAAATCCTAATGAAGCCCAATTACAAAGATTAAAAGAAGGAACCATGTCCCGCATTGATCAATTGAATCAGGTGCTGGCCGACTTGCAGGCGATTTCCGGTGATATTGAGGCATGCGCCGTGGTTTCGGTGGATGGTCTCATAATGGCCAGCAATCTTCCCAGGGGATTTGAAGAAGACAGTGTTGCCGCCATGTGTGCGGTGATGCTTTCAATGGGAGAACGGACCGCCCTTGAACTTGAGCGTGGTACAACCGAACAGCTGTTTGTCAAAGGGGATGCCGGTTATGTTGTCACGATGCGTGCCGGTGATGACGCGGTTTTATTGGTAATGGCCCGCAAAGAGGCCAAGCTGGGTCTTGTTTTTCTCGACCTTTCCAGAGCTGCGCTAAAAGTACAACACGTATTGGCGTAGTCTAATATCCTAATTGATTGAATATTTTCAATTTCCCGATAAATCGGGATTTACGCTTCGCTACAACCGGCTTGTCCGGGTTGGGGTATTATTGCAAAGGAGTATTATATCGTGATTACATTATTTGAATCCGGAATTCATAAAAACGTCTTTTTCAACGATCTGAGTGCCGGCCACATGGTTCAGGCCAACGAGCATATCAT
>JAHEHB010000545.1 GCA_024644775.1 Deltaproteobacteria bacterium | reverse complement strand
CCGGAAACCGATTAAAGAAGTCTCCACACTGGGGCTTTTCGGAAATTTTCGGATCAACTCGACTTCCATTCCCAAATCGTTTAGATAACTACCATAAAATTCGGCAACTTGCCGACTATCTCCCGTTGGACTCGAAATTTTAACCATATTAAAACACAAGTCCTTAACTCTTTCGGTATTGACCTGTTCGAATAAACTATCTAGAGAAACCGTCATTTCGCCAATCTCCAATCAGATTTGTTTCTTAGTACACCCGCTCCTAACTGCGATTATGTAATTCTTATAGTAGATAGCATCCCTTTCATTAGTGCTTAAAAAGGAAATTCTTGCATTCTTTGTTAAAATTTTATCTCACCACCAAGACACGAAGGCCACAAAGATTTCTTTAAATTTTTCTTCGTGTTCTTTGTGCCCTTGTGGTTCATTTAACGACTTGTTTGGTTCCCCGCAAAAACGGGATTTTCGCTTCACTCCAATCGGCTCAAAATCTCATATCTTTTCAGATACCTTCGAAAGAGGCGGGTAGTACTGGGACATGAACCGTTCTTTTCCAACCGAATGGTTTACCGCACACCGCGTGCCGAACAATCGCCACAGATTGCTGATACAGGAATTGCAGCGAATACATCTTACAATCTGATCGTCTCGACCCTCGCGCACCTTATTGGGCCATTCGGGATCGGCGATAAGCGACCTGCACAGCGACACCATGTCCGCTCGCCCTCCGACGATAACCTTACCTGCCAGTGCAGGTGTGTGGATGTTTGGACAAATGACGGGTACCGTCGACACCTCTTTGATCGCCGCCGCCTCAGGAAGAATCACCCCCTCCTCCTCAGGGCAGAGATACTTCATTGCCTCTATACAACCCGAGGAGAGATGAATAAAATCGAGTCCCTCCGCAATCAGGACCGGTACAATCCTTTTTGTAACGTCCAATGTGAGCCCGTCAGGTACGTGCTCGTCACCACTGATCCGGTAACCTAAAACGAAATCCGGACCCAATCGTTTCCGGACCTTTCTGATGATGTTTATAGGAAGCGTCAATCTGTTATCAAAAGAACCACCATATTTATCCGATCTATTATTGGTTCGGGTCGAGACAAACTGGGCCAAAAGATAACCGTGGGCGCCGTGGATCTCGATGCCATCAAAACCGGCTGTTTTAATACGCACGGCGCTATCTACATAAAGTGCTTCCAGCTCTTCCACCTCGGCGGTCGTCAGTTCACGGGGAGAAGCGCCAGTCGAATTTTCCATCCATCGGAGGCCTCTGGGGGTGCTGCCCTTTTCAATTCGATAGGGCAACGGTGAGGCCGCAACAAGCCCGGTTCCCACCCGTACGGGATTACCCTGACGTCCATGTCCGAGGCCAAGCTGAACGATTGCCACCGCACCAAACGCATGGATAACGTCGGCCAGGTCACGCAAGCCACGTAACTGACGGTCGGAATGAAAACAAAGCACACCAACGCCGTATTTATCGGTACAGGTGCTATGTTCGACCGTTACCCAACCGGCCCCTCCCTTGGAGCGAGCCACGTAATTGCAAAGCGTTTGATCCGTAATCGAACCATCCGGTGCGGCCGTCCCCATCCCTGTGGCCGCGAAAACAATTCGGTTCTTGGAGGTGACAGAGCCTATCTTAATCGGTTCAAAGAGTTTATCAATCATGAGGGCCCCCTGCACGTTTTTATTTATAAGTGGTATTTAATTTAGAAAATTCCGGGCTTGGATTCAAAAGCGAGCACGTTTTCGCACCAACTCGCCACTGCTGCCAACGTAACGTCGGTCCAGGCCCGACCGACAATTTGAACCCCAAAGGGAAGCCCTTGGCTATCGAGTCCGGAAGGGAGGTTTATGGCCGGAAAACCACAAAGACTCCAGGGAACGTTGGCCGCAGGCGAACCGGTAGATGAGAGCCCCAAAGGTGCCGTTGAAAGCGTTGCGATCACAACGGCGGCATCCACACAAGACAGCAGCGCCATCATATCTTTTTGAAATAGTTCTCGTTTACGAATCGCTTCCACATACTCATGTCCCGATATTTTCATGCCCGCCTCAATACGTTCCCTGATACCCGGCGGGTATTGATTACCACGGGAGGCAAACAGTTCCCGGTGATAACAAGCCAGTTCGGTGTCAAAGATGGTTCGGTGAACCGCTGCAGCAAAGCTGAATGTTTTCGGGAGATTCAATTCCACCACCGATGCACCGATTCGTTCAAATCGATTCTGCACCGATTCCATATGGGTGACGGTTTCCGGTGTTACGTCATCGACAAAAAAATCGCGAATAAAACCGAGTCGCGGCGAATCACTCGGTAGATTATCCGGCATCATTTCGGTATGCTGGGGCATTCTCAGAAACGGGTGCGGTCTTTCTTCCCGCATAACACCGGATAAGATGCGGACATCTGCCACGGATCGAGCGTAGGGACCGACGGTATCCAAGCCCCAAGATACCGGAATCACACCACTCAAATCGACAAATCCATAGGAGGGTTTAAATCCCACAATACCGTTGTATGCTGCCGGCCGTATCAAGGATCCGCCTGTCTGAGAAGCCAGTGCCGCCATGCACATCCGGTCTGCCACGGCTGCACCGGATCCGCTGCTTGATCCCCCGGGTGTATGTTCGGGGTTCCACGGATTCCGAGTAATGGTCGGATCATTGTTGGCAAATGCCGTTGTTTCCGTTTTCCCTAAAATAATGGCCCCTGCGTCTCTGAGCCGTTTTACAACCGGAGCGTCCGTTTCTGCCACCCGAGCCGGATAGACGTCGCACCCGGCTCTTGTCCACATCCCTTTGACATCGATAATATCTTTTATCCCGATGGGAATACCGTGTAAACTACCCAACCATCGGCCCTCTCTCAATTGAGTGTCGCACCGGTCGGCAGCTTTGAGGGCTTCTGTTTCATAAATCTCCACCCACGC
This sequence comes from Deltaproteobacteria bacterium, assembly GCA_024644775.1. Next base: position 264 of record JAHEHB010000545.1, on the reverse strand, counting down.
ATGGATGATATTTTCCCGTTGCCGAATCCTTTCAATACAAGATTCCATCAGCATGCGTGCCGTCAACCGGCCGACTTTCATCTGATCGATGGCTGCTGTAATCGTCAATTCCCTTGGTGCTTGCATTTCTTTCCTCTTTTCGATTCATCGGTTTTCCGGAAAAGTCGAGCAAGTCAGAACCTCCTAAATGATAGACATCGTCGGCTTTTTATTTCCGCGATAGCATCTTCAATGGATGAATTGCAACCTTCTTTTTCTCCTGTT
>JAHEHB010000174.1 GCA_024644775.1 Deltaproteobacteria bacterium | reverse complement strand
TTTGTCGGAGAAGCGGTTCGGGAGGCGTTCGATCCCAAGCTTCACACAACCTATGAGTAATGAAAATATTACCGGATAAAAAAACAATCGCGTTGCTGCTTGGCTTGATGGTCCTGCTGTGTTTGCCCGTATTGCTGATTGTCTCGCATTTGGATACTAGCACCGGGGCGGCGTTGTCGTTACCTGCCGGGCCTATCAATGAAACGGATATTTTCAAAGCTGCGATTTCGAAAACACCTCCTCCAGTTAATCTTGATTGGCTCACAAACGACGCAGATCCGGTTTATGCCTCCGCGGAAGCCATACAAGGCGGGATTTTCAGGGTCGCCATCAGCAGTTTTCCTCTCACGTTCCGTACGGTGGGGCCAGATTCAAATACTTCGTTTCGCAGTGCGATTCTGGGAAATCAGTTAAGTCTGATAGGACTCCACCCAAACACGGATAACAGCGTACCCGGGCTGGCTACCCATTGGGCCTTTGGTAAAGATAAAAAGACGATGTATTTTAAACTGAACAAAATGGCTCGATGGTCAGATGGGACACCGGTTACCTCGCATGATTTCGCATACACACTCGAATTTATGCGATCCAAGCATATTGTCGCACCGTGGTATAACAACTATTACGCAAAAGAAATAGAAAAAGTTATTGTCTACGATGATCACACACTCGCTGTGGTCGGCACCAAAGCCGAACCTGATCTACATCTGAAACTTGGGATTTCTCCGACCCCCCGGCATTATTATGGAAAACTCAGCGAAGATTTTGTCAGACGATATAACTGAAAAATCGTACCCAATACGGGACCCTATCAGATATCTGATTTTAAAAAAGGTAAATACGTAAAGTTTAAGAGAAAAAAAGATTGGTGGGCAAAAGATCTTCGCTTGTTCAAAAACAGATACAATGTAAACTATGTGAGTTATACGGTGGTCAGAAATGAGAATTTGGAATGGGAGTATTTTAAAAAATCCAAAGCCGATGTATTTAGCTTGCAGCAGCCAAAATACTGGCATGTCAGAAGCCGCACATCTATCATCGAAAACGGATACGTGAACCGGATCTGGTTTTATAACGATACTCAACGATCTCCATATGGCCTATGGCTTAATCAGGATAAAGACATTTTTAAAAACAAATATGTTCGATATGCGTTTGCGCACGCCTTGAACATACAGAAAGTTATTCAGAAGGTGATGCGAAACGATTTTTTTCGATTGGAACATGCATATGTCGGTTATGGTCGGTATTCAAATAACCGCATAAAAGCAAGACGATTTGATCTGGAAAAAGTCGATTACTATATGAAAAAAGCGGGTTGGAAAAGGGGGCCCGACGGCATTTGGATAAAAAACGGCAGGCGGTTTTCCGTGGAGATTACCTATGGGGCTGAACAGCATACCCGCTGGTTGGTTGTATTGAAAGAAGACGCCAAGAAGGCCGGTATTGAGCTTCGGCTATCGGTGTTAGATCCGAGCACATGGTTTACAAAAATCAGCGAAAATAAACATGAAGCCGTCGTACTGGGTTTTAGTACCGGTATGCGGCCACGGTACTGGCAAAGCTGGCACTCAGACAATGCCCATAAACCGAGAACCAACAATATCTCAAATACGGATGATCCTGTGTTGGATAAGCTGATTGATAGGTATCGCAATTCACTGGATGAGCAAGAACGAATAGAACTATCCCAAAAGATTCAGGATATGATTCATGACATGGGTGCATTCGTTCCAACTACAATGGCGCCTTATTTACGCGAGGCCTATTGGCGCTGGTGGCGGTTGCCAAAGATTCCCGGGACCAAACATTCGGGGGGCCTTTTTGGCGCCTTTGACAGTGGCACCGGGGGGCTTTTTTGGTATGATGAAAAACTTTACCAAGAAACAAAAGAAGCAATGAAAAAAAAGAAGGTGTTTGCGCCGGTGACGATTGTGGAAGAGACCTTTAGGGCGAATTGAGACCTGACTCACAGAGTTGGAGAACGTTTAGGTGAAAGCAGAGGTAATTTTAACGGTCAAGAATCTGGTGACGACTTTTGATACTGAAGCTGGCAAAATCCGAGCGGTGGATGATGTGAGTTTTCAGGTTCAAAAGGGGCGTACGCTTGGGATTGTCGGAGAGTCCGGCTGTGGCAAAACTGTGACCGCTTTATCCATTCTGCGCCTTTTACCCAAACCCGCGGGGAATATTGAACAGGGACGGATTCTGGTTAATGGAGAAGACATTATCCAACTGTCCGCCGAGAAAATGTATGAAATCCGCGGTCACCGTATTGCCATGATATTTCAGGAACCAATGACCGCTTTAAACCCGGTCCACAAAATTGGGAATCAACTCGCGGAAGTTTACCAGCTTCATTTTCCTGATATGAATGAAAAAGAGATTTGGGAACAATCGGTGGAGATGTTGCATAAAGTCGGAATTCCAGAACCAGCGCAACGCATGGAGGAATATCCACATCAGATCTCTGGTGGTATGCGACAACGTGTAATGATTGCATCTGCTTTGGCTGGTAGGCCGGAAATCTTAATTGCCGATGAACCCACAACAGCCCTCGATGTAACCATACAGGCACAGATATTAGATCTAATGAAATCACTCCAACACGAGACCGGTATGGCGATTATCTTTATCACCCACGATCTGGGAGTAATTGCCGAGACCTGTGATGACGTATTGGTAATGTATGCCGGGACTGTGGCGGAAACTGCTTCGGTTGTGGATCTTTTCAAAAATTCGGCCCATCCCTATACATTGGGATTGGTTGCTTCCATTCCGCGTTTGGAGGGGATCTCCAAAACGAAATTGAAGGTAATCCGAGGGATGGTTCCGAGTCTTTTCGATTTACCGGATGGATGCCGCTTTTCGAATCGGTGTCCTTATAAGATGGCTGGCTGTGAGATTGAACCGCCGGCTCTTAGAACTGTCAATGGTACCGATCACCTGGCCAGTTGCTATTTATATTGAATCATGTCTGACTACTTGCTGGAAGTTGTAAACCTCAAGATGCATTTTCCCATTCATGGGGGCGTTTTCCGTCGTCAAATCGGGAAAGTTTTTGCCGTGGATGGTGTTTCTTTGAGAGTCAAAACAGGAGAAACCATCGGACTCGTCGGGGAATCCGGTTGCGGGAAAACCACCGTGGGGCGCTGCATTCTAAGACTTTATGAACCGACTGTCGGGGATATTCTGTTTGACGAAAAAAACGTGATAGAATTGAATCGAAAAGAAATGCGATCGATTCGTCGTGATTTACAAATCATTTTTCAGGATCCATTTGAATCCCTGGATTCACGGCAAACTGTTGGGGATATTCTCGAGGAACCCTTTGTAATTCACAATATTGGAACAGCCGGAGAAAGAAAAGCCGAGGTGAACAATCTACTGGATCGGGTGGGTTTAGACGATGATGTGATAACCCGTTTTCCTCATGAGTTTAGTGGTGGTCAACGGCAGCGAATCGGCATTGCCAGAGCCATTGCTTTAAAGCCCAAAATGATCATCTGTGACGAACCGGTTTCTGCTCTGGATGTATCGATTCAATCACAGATTCTAAATTTACTTTTAGAGCTTCAGGCAGAAATGAGGCTAAGCTACCTATTTATTGCCCATGATCTGGGGGTGGTTAAACACATATCTGATCACATTGCAGTGATGTATCTTGGAAAGATCATGGAATATGCCGATGTTGATACCATATATAGCAATCCGGCGCATCCCTATACCCATGCGCTTATCTCCGCCATTCCGATCCCAGATCCAACCGTTAGAAAAAAAAAGCAGATTCTCAAAGGGGAAGTGCCGTCACCCATACATCCGCCACCCGGATGTGTGTTTCACACCCGTTGTCCTTACATGAAAGACTTTTGTAAGGAAACAGTGCCGGAATTGGCACCCGCTCCTGGAAACAACGGAGCGGCACATTTGCAGGCGTGCCTGCGTGCAGGTGAGATTACGTTTTTCTAAAGCGAAAGCAACGCCCTATTTTTCGATGGAAGATGATCCGCCGATAGATTCTTTACTAGATGGCTCTGGTGCGGTGGTCGCTTCCGCCTGCGTTTCTTCCAATTCAACCATGGATGCTTGAATGGCTTCCACTTTCTGTTTGATCAGATCCGCCTTGGTGCCATCCGTATCCAAGGCGTTTGCCTGATTTAGGTATTCCAAGGCCGCTTGGTAATCTGCCAGGGTTTCTTTACTGGCGGCAACATCGGCCTTGTAAAGCAGTATCATCTGATCGATGTTGTTTAAACGAGCAACTGCCGCGGTACGGAGCTTATCGGTTATACCATAGGGCATGGCCTGGTTAAGATACGCTTTAATTCCCTCAAAATCGGGCATTCCCGGCTTTTCCAACAGCTCATCCGCTTTTTTTACATAATAATTAAAAATGTACGGATAGATGTCTTGTTGTTTGTACACCCCTTTAATAGATGTGGGCGGTTCGGCACCGGGCAGCGTCATGAGATGCTCCGCCCCCATGGGAGCAAATATCCCTTTGGAGATCTCAATACCATTTTCCGTCGGTGTGAGATAGTAATGGGTTCGGTTTGTCGTACTGACTTTTACAATCAGTGCTATCAGAACAACAAAGCCGATAAGAAATAGCTTTAAGGACGTCGCCATGGGGTCGGATTTACTTGTTATTACCGGCGAGATGGGTGTCTCGAATGTTTTTGGAGTGGTTTCACTTTTCTCTTCCGCTCCCGTCGCCGGCGTTGAAAGATCGAATTTCTTAAACAATAACTTCCGAATCCGTTCAACCTCTGCTGTGTCCTGTGACGACACAAACGGGGGTGAGGTGATATCTTGGAGATTTCTTTCAGGTGGATTGACCCGGAAAATATTTTCAGGTATCGGTGTGTCAAATTTTTTAAAGAGAAGCTCTTTTATGGAAGCCTTTCTGCTTTTTTTGTCCGGATTTGTCTTCGTATTGGTTGTCTTGGTTTGTTTTGCGCTAGACGCTTTGGTTGTCGATTTCACCTTCGGGGTTTTGGTGGGTGTTTTGGGTTTGTCCGCCGTTTTGCTTGCAGTCGCACTCTTTTTTTCAGCGGTCGTCTTTGTTTTAGAAGCCGTTTTCTTTTTTGAAGTCGACCCGGACGCATTTTCCTGTGCCATGATAATACCTTTGATAGTAATCGATATGTTGTTAATTAAGGTGCTCCAAATTAGAAACAAACACATCCTATATAAGATTCCCGCTTCTTTGTAAACATTTTTTTCTGATGAATGAATAGGCCTGAATTTTGCATGTTAAAGAAAGTAACCATCCATCGCAATGTGCGGTGAAAACGATCCAATAGGTATTGATTGTGTTTTGGGCGTGTGTAAAAAGGAGGAATCTATGTCGGACGGTTTGGATGTCATCGTTGTAGACGACGATCTGGATGTTTGTGAGATTATTACCGATATTGTAAGAGGATTCTATTCATGGGGCAAAGTGTATTCCTTTTGCGATGTTGATGTGGCAACCGCTCACTGCTTGAACCGTGACGTTGGCGTTGCCATCTTCATCGTGGATGTTTTTCTTGGTGGAAAGAGCGGCTTTTTTTTTCTGGATACCATTGAGGAAAAATTTCCCACAGCCCACGAGGATTCGATTATTATCACCGGAAATGCAAGCGATGATATTGTGAATATGTGCGTCGCCGCAAATGTTTATTATTTGCTGGAAAAACCGATTCGATCGTTTGCATTGCAGCTTTCCGTTCGCTCCATAGTTTCGAAATATCTAAAATTCTCCAAAAAATTACTCCAGGACCCCGTTTTTGCTGAAATGGTGTCCAAGGTGGATGGTGGGCTTTTCGAAAGCGTCAGATAGCCATTTCGCCAAATATTTGACAAAAGAATTAACCTGATAGTATAGGGATTTCCTTTTTTGTTTGTATTATTGCGGCTCTATAATGACCTGATATTATGTAATTTCTACCTCTTGACAAATTTCCTGTATTATACGACCATCGTCTCGATTCCGTGATATGATAACCCCATCAAGTTGAAAAGATCGCGCCTTTTTAAATTTATCACCATACCGATCTGGGGAGGGCTTATGAACCGAAAAAAAATGAGAGTTATGACGGAAAGGCCGTTAAATGCAGAAACCCCCGTGGAGTATCTCCGATCTTGGATTACCTCCAACGCCGTATTTTACGATCGAAACCAAGGTGACTTTTCGAAAGAGCCGATCCCGTTGCCCGATTGGGAGCTTGCCATAGAAGGAGAGGTGGAGGCGCCCCTGCGGTTGAATTTCGAACAAATTGTTCGGATGCCCAAAGCGATTGCCGCCAATACGCTTGAATGTTCGGGAAACGGCCGATCCTTGCTAAAAAAAAAGGCGTCGGGCAACCCCTGGGTCATTGGTGGTGTCGGCAACGCCGTGTGGGGAGGTGTGTGGCTTCGAACTGCGCTGAAGATGGCAAAATTAAAAAAAAGCGCAACACACATTGCTTTCGAAGGATTTGATAAACCGTTGGGATCGGCAGGTATCAAATTCATTCGGAGCATTCCACTTGAAAAAGCAATCCAGTCGACACTTCTTGCATATGAGATGAATGGAGAACCCCTTCCCGTAAAACATGGATACCCTCTGCGAGCGTTAGCCCTTGGCTGGGCCGGTGCCAATTGTGTTAAATGGTTAAGTAAAGTTACCGTGCTGGATCGTCCTTATGAAGGGTTTTTCATGGATAATGTCTATCGTATTTTTCAGAAAGGTGAGGATCCAAAATCGGGGGAGGTGGTCACCGGACTTTCCCTTAAATCCATCATTACGCAACCGTTAAGAGATGAAACGCTTTCCAAGGGGCCGGTAGTGATTTTGGGTGCAGCTTATGCTGGCGAAATGGAAATCGAGCGGGTTGAGGTTTCGGTAGACGCCGGCAATACCTGGAACCTTGCTGCCTTTATCGGACCGGCAGAGCGTTATGCCTGGCGACAATGGCAATACATCTGGGATGCAACGGAAAAAGGGGCATATACCATTCTTGCACGGGCAACCGATAAAAAGGAACGCCAACAACCGATGGATGCCCACTGGAATGCACTTGGATATGGTAACAACGGCGTTAACGAACACGGAATCAGGGTTCATATAAGCTGAATTCTTCTGAATAGAATTTGAAAAACTGCGCCATGATAAATGTGACCGTGTCTTTATTTACATGGAAGTTCTCCTTTCCCTCTGCAAATAAGGGTTGGCCGGTCATTGGACGATAGATGGTGGCCATTTCAAAGGCAGGAAAATAAAATACGTTATCATGACGAGCGGCGAATTCGTCTGCAACTGCACGCAGTGTGGATTTGGAATTACAGCTGGCACTGATGACATCTGCATCTTTTCGGAATGTGGCCCAAAGATGAACCGGAGAGACCGTGACCAGTAATCGACAACGCGGATTGTTTTCAGCCATGATCTGATATATCCGCTCTAAATTTTCGAGATTCTCCTCATACCGACTCACTCGAAACCGGTAGCGGCTCATGTCTCCCCCTTCATTCACATAAGGGCCGGCCGGCAGGCATATCACCGAGCCGTCAATCCGATCCTCCCAGATTTCAGTGAGTCCCAATGTTAGGACAAATACGTCGGCTTGTGTGATCGCACGCCTTGAATGAAAAATATGACGGCTGAAGTCTTCTTCGGCATCGTTGAGGGTATCGTACAGGATAATTCTTCGGTACGGATCCTGGAATTTTTTTGTTTCCGGTGATTCCCACCACCGAATCTCCGGTTTCCAATCGCGGAAAGTATACTCGAATATCTGCCGCATGGAAAAGGAATTGTAAGATCTTTCCCATGCGGCACTCGCGTGAACCGATGCGGAATGGTGGGTTTCCTCGGTAATATACGCATATCCTTCCTTGAGAAGGGCCTTTCGAATTTCCCTTGCAAAACAAGAACCCATGGAAGCAATCGGCGTGGATCGGGAGATTTTCAATCCACGGTCTCCAGGAGTTGGAAAGTTTCCGTCCGTGGGTGGATTACGGTAGGAGCCCGGCCACACTTGCCAATTTTCGAATCGATGGACCGGATGTACCTTTGATTTAGCCATGGAATTTTTCCTTCACCAATTACAAAAATACGTAAGCATTCTTGGATATTAGCATATCCGTTAATTGTCCACAATAATGGCGTTTTTTCATTTTTCATTGAAATCTGGTTCTTCGGGCCAGTCGAAGATCCCGTCTCGCGGGGAGCAGAGACAGAAGGCTCTGCCTGTAACTTTACTAAGCGCCTAAAGTGATTCCGGCTACAAGCGGGATTGAGGAATTCTGTCAATTATATAATTTGTAGACAGGATTTACAGGATTTGTTGGATTTTTTCTTAATTTCCGGAAGAAATTAAGAAATCTCAATCGCCTTCGGCGAAATAGTGAATCGGCGATATACTGCTTGGCAAACGTGAACTCTGTCACTCTCGCGCCAGCGGATTACCCTTTCTGGTTTTCTTCCGGAAAACCAGAAAATAATATCCTCAAAATCCTGTTTATCCTGTCTAAAAAGAATGTATTAGAATGAATCCATTCCTTCTAATCTTTTCATAATGATCGCCCGACAGTGTCTACCGAAACAGGGCACTTCGAATCATTTGTAATTTTAATCACTCAGCGATTTTTTCAAAGCAAGCCACTTGCAGGGGCATTCAAAGTCAGGCCCTCTGAATCCGGATTCTTTACTTTTTAGTTGACGCATTATACCGGAATATAGAAAATGATATCAATTGTCCATTTATAGACCTTTTTTGGAGGGTGTTCATGTTGGAGTTTATGATCATTGCGGATGATTTGAGCGGTGCCTGTGATACGGCCGTGCAATTTCAAAAATTCGGCTATCCGACGGTCGTACTCAACGCCACAGAGCGCGCCGAAAATTACCAGAACCGCTATCGTGCCATGGCGATTACCACCAATTCCCGGGATTTGACACCGGGAGCTGCCCGGTATGCTGTAAAGCAGGTATGTCCGATTTTGAAAACGTTAAAACCTAAGACGATTTACAAAAAGATCGATTCCACTTGGCGCGGAAACGTCGGTGCGGAGCTTGAGGTGCTAATAAGGGAGCTCCAGCTAAGATTTGCAGTCATTTGTTCGGCATATCCTGAGAATCAGCGTCTTGGTATCGGCGGGTATTTGTTGGTGGATGGTGCGTTACTTCATCATACGGCAATGGCAAAAGATCCGGCATCTCCGATTACGGAAGGTTATCTTCCGAAATTGCTTTCAAATCAGACGGATTTGTCCATCGTACATTTGGCTCTGGACCTCATCGAGAAAGGGCAGGAGGTGATGACCGCATTCATTCATGAAACCGTGCAGAGGGGCCCCTGTTTATTCATTGCAGATGCTACAGAACAGAGTCACTTGGCGGCCATTGCGAGCATCGCGACACCAGCGCTTCCCCCATTTATTTTTGCCGGATCTGCCGGTTTGTCGGCTGCGATATTAAGGTGTCAGAAGAAGACGGTAGAAAAACAGGGCATCTCGATTCTAACCATTGGGGGAAGTGTGAATCCGAAAAGCATTTCTCAGATTGACAAACTGTTGAAAAGCGATCATATAGAAGAGCTTTATGTCCCTTGGGACATGTTGCTGCATTCCAGAGCTGAGCAATTGGCGGCACGGATCACTCAGGCCACCGATATTCTTTCGAGAAGCACGGATCTTGTTATCCGGACCTGCCGTTCCCCCGATGACGCGGAGGCAGCAAAAGCCGCCGGTAGAAAAAAGACAGGGGGCGGCGGTGCTGCGGTGGCAGCGGCGATTTCAGATGGACTCAAACGAATTACAACCGAAATACTCTTAAAAACAAAAGTTGGTGGTATAATGGTTACCGGAGGGACAACGGCTCTCAAACTGTTAGAAGGAATCGGCGGTGAAGGAATCGAGGTGCAACAGGAGATCGAACCCGGTGTACCGTTGGGTCGAATTGTCGGAGGACACCTGGACGGTGTAAAGATCATCACCAAAGCGGGCGGATTTGGATCTTTGGATGTATTTTGCGCGGGAGCCGAAATTATAAAACAAGATAATTGAAGGGAGACTCGGAGAATGTCGAAGAAACCGATCTTAGGCCTAACCATGGGAGATCCGGCTGGAATCGGATCAGAAGTTACAATCAAAACGCTTGCTGAAAAAGAATCTTACGATATGGCGCGCCCCATCGTCATTGGCGATGTTGAAAGAATGCGGGATGGGTTGAAATTTACGGACACGCCGCTCGAGGTTAACGGTGTATCTGCCGTCGATGAAGCGAAATTCACTTATGGCACCATCGATGTGCTTCATTTAGATATTAAAGGGGTAGCGGATCTGCCGTACAGAGAAGTCAATGCAGTGGCCGGTGAAGCCGCGGTGACCTATATTT
>JAHEHB010000544.1 GCA_024644775.1 Deltaproteobacteria bacterium | reverse complement strand
TTATAACTACGAAAACTGATATGATACCATATATTTTAAACAAAATACTAAATACGAAACACTAAAAACTTATCGAATTTATGAAGAACGATATCTTACTTCAAATAAATAATCTTCATACTCATTTTTACACCGATGAAGGACTGGTAAAAGCGGTTGATGACGTCGATGTGACCATTCGAAAAGGGGAAACCCTCGGACTTGTGGGAGAATCCGGTTGTGGAAAAAGCGTAACGGCCCTTTCGGTCATGAGACTGATCCAGCAACCACCCGGCCGCATCGTGAAAGGAGAAATCCTTTTTCATGATCAGAATCTGATCAATCTGTCTGAGGCGGAAATGCAGCATATTCGCGGAAATCGGATCTCTATGATTTTTCAGGAACCCATGACCTCTCTAAACCCCCTCTTTCGTTCCGGAAACCAGATAGCAGAAGCAATCCGTTTTCACCAAAGTGTATCCAAAAAAGAGGCAAAGGACCTTGCCGTTAAGATGCTTCAGAAAGTGGGAATTCCGGATCCGGAAAGCCGCGCGAAAGAATACCCGCACCAGATGAGCGGCGGCATGCGTCAGCGTGTGATGATTGCCATGGCGTTATCATGCAATCCTGAACTGATGATCGCCGATGAGCCTACAACCGCGTTGGATGTCAGTATTCAGGCACAAATATTGGCACTCATGAATACGCTGAAGGAGGATTTCGGCGCCTCTATTTTGTTAATTACCCACGATTTAGGGGTGATCGCCGATATGGCCCAATCGGTTGCAGTGATGTACGCCGGAAAAATCGTAGAGTATGTGGATGTGACAAGGCTTTTTGATAACCCAAAACACCCGTATACTTTAGGATTGATGGGCTCCATCCCGAAAATGGATGAGCCGATTCCAGCGGATAAAACGCTGCACACGATTCCGGGAGTTGTACCCAGTCTCTACAATTTACCGACGGGTTGTTATTTTCAACCGCGATGCACTGAAGCTTCCGACACATGCCGTGAAACGGTTCCACCGCTGGTAGAGGTCGAATCCGATCACTTTTTGAGGTGCTGGAATTATGAACAACAACGATCTACTGGTTGTTAGAAAACTCAAGAAGTACTTTTTTTCCGATCAGGGGTTTCTCAAAACCGCAGAGCCTCCGGTAAAGGCGGTCGATGGTGTGGATCTGGTGATCAAGAAAGGGGAAACATTAGGACTCGTGGGAGAATCCGGTTGCGGGAAAACCACCATCGGACGATGTATTCTCAGACTCGAAGAACCGACCGACGGTGAGGTCCGTTTCGAGGGAACGAATATCATGGCTCACGACCCAAAAACAATGGAGACGCTTCGCCGGGACATGCAGATTATCTTTCAAGACCCATACTCTTCGTTGAATCCTCGCAGGACCGTGGGCAAAATTATTGGTGAAGGTCTTGTGATTCACAAGATGCTTTCGAACAAACCACGTGAAAAACGAGTAAAAGAATTAATGAAAATCGTCGGTTTGCTGCCTGAACATATTAACCGATATCCACATGAATTCAGTGGTGGTCAACGACAACGAATCGGCGTTGCCAGGGCACTGGCCTTGAATCCGAAACTTATCATTGCCGATGAACCGGTATCCGCTTTGGATGTCTCCATTCAGGCACAGATATTGAACCTATTGGTCCGATTGCAACATCAATTTGACCTGACGTATCTTTTTATCTCACATGATTTGAGTGTGGTGCGGCATATCAGCGATCGTGTCGCCGTCATGTATTTGGGCCGAATTGTGGAATTGGCGGAAAGTGCGTCTTTATACGGTCACCCATTCCATCCATACACAGAAGCACTCATGTCCGCAGCCCCACCGTCCCATCCTTCAAGCAAGCGGGAAAGAATTATGCTGGAAGGTGACGTTCCCAGCCCGCGGAATGTCCCGCCGGGTTGTAGTTTTCACCCACGATGTCTTTACCGAAACGAACTATGCAGCCAAACGATCCCGGATCTCGAAGCAATCGAACCTGACCGATGGGTTGCCTGTTATTTTCCCAGGAAAAATCTTACGTTTAACCCGTAGAGGCGGTTCGCCGACACCTCTACCCATAGGGAGGTTACAACCATGACACACAGAAAGAGACTCCTTGCAGCGTTGTCGCACCAACAACCGGATAAAGTTCCTATTGACATCGGCGGCACTGTCAACAGCAGCATCGTTGTAGAAGGATATGGGAAGTTAAAGGAGTATTTTGATGTTAATGCTGAAGATACCCTGTGTAATCGTATGATGCGGGTGGTAAAGGTAGACGAAAAGATTCTGCAGGATTTGGACATCGATACGAGAGGGGTGTTTTTGGGCAGCCCCATCAAAGGAGCAGACCAGGAACTGGAACCGGACGGCTATCGCGATCTCTGGGGTATCGAACGTGTAAAACCCTCACACAGTTACTATTACGATTTGAAAGGGTCTCCCCTCTCAGGGGAAATAACTCTCGACGATGTGCGAAAGTATCCCTGGCCGGATCCGGATGACTCGGGTATTTTATACGGCCTCAAAGAACGGATTGCTTGGATTCGAGAAAATACCGATTGTGCCGCCGTTTTAGCGCTTCCCCCGCCTTTTGTTCATGTCAGTCAATACATCAGAGGATTTGAAGACTGGTATTGCGACATTGCACTGGGGGCAAAGGTATTTGATGCGATTTGCGATGCAGTTTTTGAAATATCGCTCGAGATGGTTAAAAGCGTCTTAAAAGCGGTGGGGCAACAGGTCGATGTGGTTGTCGGCGGCGACGATATCGGGGCACAAAACGGACTCCAAATCAGCCATGATGCGTATCTCAAATATGTCAAACCGAGACACGAGAAATATTTCAAATGCGTTCAAGAGCTGTCACCAGCGAAGATACTGTATCATTCATGTGGATCGATTGTCGATATTATGGAAGACCTGATCGAAATGGGAGTGGATGCCGTACACCCGGTACAGGTTGCAGCAGCCGGCATGGAACCTGCCGCACTAAAGAAAAAATACGGGGATCGCATGGCATTTTGGGGAGGTATCGACACCCAGCAGATCCTGCCCAGAGGCAGTGTCGAAGATGTCAAACGGGCTGTTGCACAGTGCATTGAGGATATGGGAGAAGGGGGTGGATACATTCTGGGTGCGGTTCACAATATTCAACCGGACGTTCCGGTGGAAAATATTCTGGCCATGTATCAGCACGCCAGAGAATACGTCCC
>JAHEHB010000543.1 GCA_024644775.1 Deltaproteobacteria bacterium | reverse complement strand
TCAATTGTTAACAGATCAATATCCGCATCACTGGACCAACGGATTGCCATGGCCAGTTCTCTCATTGGATAGGCACCGGTCTTCAATGTGATGCGTTTGGCCCCATACTTGCGCAACCGTTCCACCTCTTTTATAAAGCCTTCCTGATCTACGAATCCAAGACGCGAGTGTCTCTCAAATTGCTTCAAAGGTCCGGCTTTAAACGCTGCCTGATGTGCAGGGCTTTCCGGATCCGGGGTAACGATATAGCCTCTTCTTTTAAGTTCGATGGCACGATTCAGAGAGTCTACCTTGATTTCCCCTCCGATACATTTGGCACCCTGACCCCATTTTAACTCAATGGTCTCTACCCCGAGCTTGTCGATGACATATTCAGCGACACCATTGCGGGTGTCCTCCACATTCATCTGAACCAGAATGTCTCCATAGCCATCGTAATACCTGCGATATTCTTTAACTCGACGATCCATCTCCGGTGATTTTTTTACATAACCGTTGTCTTCGAGCTCCAATTCAGGGTCAATTCCGCAAACATTTTCACCACACACCAGGCTGATTCCGCTAATGGCGGCACCGATGGCAAAATGATCCCAATTTATACGCGCAATGTCGGTACTGCCAAGAGCTCCGGTGAATATCGGCACCTTCATCTTCACTTTATCTGTAACGCCGAATGATGTTTCGGTATCAACGTTGGGAAACGTGGCTTTATCAGGGTCAGGGTCGATCCCCTTGGCACCAAGCGCATACCCCATAATATTTAAATGGGAGTAATCCACCGGGTAGTCTTTGTCGGCTCCGGCTGTGACTTCGCCAAAAGGTTCCGGATAAAGTAGCTCCCGTCCCCGGAAAGTGGCTTTGAACAAATCGCAATTTCCTTTGCATCCATCTAAACACCTGCTGCAGATACCTGATTGAGGTGCAATGTCGCGAGAGCGATTCCGTGTCTGAAGAGCATCGTTTGCATTGGGCCGATTTAAGTTCATGATTTCCTCCTTGTTCAATATATAGATTGTATCGCCATTTCATTTTTAATTGCTGTTCACGTTGCGAAACTAGAACAGCCTACGGAATATTTCTGCAAATCGAAAAAAGTGAAGTAAAAAAACTGTCCACCGATTCTATTTGATACCCGCGTGATACTCCTGGAGGGATTTTACTTTTGGGACCCCTCTTCTCCGTGCGCGAATGCCCCTTGCAGCGGCAAGGGCTGCGGCTGTGGTCGTGATATAAGGTATCTTGAACGAGATGGCTGCTTTTCGAATATAGGAGTCGTCCTCCTGGCTTTCCTTACCACTGGGAGTATTTACGATCAATTGGATTTCACCATTTTTGACTGCATCCACTATGTCAGGTCTGCCATGTCCAAGTTTCCGGATGGACTCGGACGGGATACCATTACCCAATAGGTAATCACGGGTACTATGGGTCGCTCGGATTTTGAATCCAAGATCATGAAAAAGCCGCGCAGGCTCAAGCACGCTCGGTTTGTCCCGGTTGGCGACAGTGATCAAAACCGCCCCTTCCATGGGCAGCGGTACCTGAGTCGCTTCCTGGGATTTGAAAAAAGACAACCCAAAAGAGTCCGCAATCCCCAACACCTCACCGGTAGAACGCATTTCCGGTCCCAAAAGCGGATCGACTTCAGGAAACATGTTAAAGGGAAACACCGCCTCTTTGACCCCGAAGTGTGTAACCGCTGTTTGTTTAAGGTTGAGATCGGAAAGGGTTTTTCCCAGCATAATTTGGGTGGCCAGACTGGCCATGGGGATGTTGCATATCTTCGATACGATGGGGACGGTTCTGGAAGCCCGCGGATTTGCCTCCAAGACATAAACCGTATCTTTTAAAATTGCATACTGAATGTTCATCAATCCAACAACATTTAGGGTCATGGCAATGCTGCGGGTGTACTCGCAAATCGTTTCGATATGTTTCGGCGCAATACTGACCGGCGGTATCACACACGCAGAGTCCCCTGAGTGGACACCCGCTAATTCAATATGTTCCATGACGGCAGGCACGAAAGCATCGGTTCCGTCGGCAATAGCATCCGCTTCCGCTTCGATGGCATCTTCAAGAAATTTGTCGACGAGTATGGGACGTTCGGGGGACACATCCACCGCAGCGGAAACAAATTCTCTTAGCATCTCTTCGTCGCGAACGACTTCCATAGCACGGCCTCCTAGAACATAAGACGGGCGGACCATTAAAGGATATCCGAATTTCGCGGCAACACTCAACGCTTCCTCGAGAGTGCTGGCCATAGCGGATTCCGGTTGTGGAATACCCAGTTTGCGCATCACCTTTCGAAACCGATCCCGGTCTTCCGCCAAATCAATGGTTTCCGGGGTAGTACCCAAAATGTTCATACCCGCCTCGGCCAATTCGTTGGCAATGTTCAGCGGTGTTTGCCCTCCGAATTGCACAATGACGCCTTTGGGCTTCTCCTTTTCGTAGATGCTTAAAACATCCTCCACGGTCAACGGCTCAAAATAAAGCTTGTCTGAGGTATCGTAGTCTGTGGAAACGGTTTCCGGATTGCAGTTGACCATTATCGATTCAAACCCGGCATCTCGTATGGCAAATGCGGCATGTACACAGCAATAATCAAATTCTATCCCCTGACCGATCCGATTCGGCCCGCCGCCGAGCACCATGATCTTTTCCCGCTCACTCACCGCCACCTTGTCCGGAGCATTGTATGTCGAGTAGTAATAAGCGGCGTTTTCAACACCACTGACCGGTACCGGTTCCCAGGCTTCCACTACATCGATGGAAATTCGTTGTTTCCGAAGATCTTTCTCTCTCAGATCAAGGAGTTGTGCTAGATACTTATCCGAAAAGCCGTCCTGTTTCGCTTGTAGAAGTAGCCTATCAGGAATCATCTGTCCCTCGTAAGTCAGTATTTCTTCTTCCAACTTCACAAGTTCTTTCATTTGCTCGATGAACCAGGGTTTGATGTGTGTCTTTTCAAAAAGAGCCGTAACATCGGCGCCTTTTCGGAGGGCTTCGTACATCAGAAACTGGCGCTCACTGCTGGGGGTTCCAAGCATCTGCATTAACTCGCCAAGGGGTTTGGTGTTGAAATCCTTTGCGAAACCGAGACCGT
Organism: Deltaproteobacteria bacterium; assembly: GCA_024644775.1. The sequence continues at coordinate 120 of JAHEHB010000543.1, read as the reverse complement.
AACGATTGATCTCCAGGGACCGAATCGATTTTTGGAACGCTTCTTTATAGGTTTTTCCGATACTCATCACTTCACCCACCGCCCGCATCTGGGTGCCGAGTTTGTCTTCCACACCCTTGA
>JAHEHB010000173.1 GCA_024644775.1 Deltaproteobacteria bacterium | reverse complement strand
CGATATGGCCACTGAAATCCACGCCGGAAGACTGATGGTGTACTATGCCGCCTGGCTGAAAGATAAGGGTAAACCCCGGGTAACCCTGGAATCGTCCATGGCCAAATGGTGGTGCACGGAAATGGCACAGCGGATCGTCGATCAAGCGGTTCAGATCTATGGCGGCTATGGCGTGCGCATGGACTATCCCGTACAACGCCTTTACAGAGCGGTTCGAGCACCAAGGCTCTACGAGGGAACCACCGAAATCCAAAAACTGATCGTCTGTCGAGAGCTGCTTAAGCGCTACCAGGAATAATATGAGTGATATAAATCAGAAGAATAAAAAGGCTAAATTTGACCGGATCTTCAACAGGAAAAAACCCCCTTACTATGATCCCCTCGGCCTTGAAATCGTTGAGGTGGCAGAAAACTACGCCAAGGTTAAAATGGCGTATTCCAAGGACATCGTGAATGTCTATGGCATGATCAACGGTGGGGTCATCGCGACCCTCGCAGACGCAGCCGTTGCCAATGCTCTTTTGAGTAAATATGACGATGAAATTCTCACCACCATTGAATTCAAAATGAACTTTTGGCGTGCCGCCAAAACAGCGGTGGTTGGCGAAGCCCGTATCCTTCACAAGGGCAGACGCGTGGCGGTGAGTGAGGTTGAAATCAAAGATACGGACGGAAACGCGTTGGCCAAAGGACTTTTTACCTATGCGGTGAAAAAAAGACCCCATACCGATAGAGATACGCACGAAGCGAGGAGGTTGAAATGATCTTTGACATACACGCACACTTCGGTGAAACTAAATTTGCCGACCGGACCATTACTGCCGAGACCATTCTTAAAATCATGGATGCATCCGGGATCGATAGGGCCATTCTTCTGCCCACCATATCAACCGGTCGGGTCATGCCGGCCGCCAAGATGCAGGAAGAGGTGGCCAAGGCTCCGGATAGATTGGTCGGCTTTGCACTGGTCAATCCCAAAGACCCTGATGCGGTAAACGACTTTGAAGAGGCAGTGATCCGTTATGGCGCGAAAGGACTGAAAATACATCCGATTTATATGGCCCTTGCAGCGGACGACGAGATCTGGGTCTATCCATTGATCCAAAAGGCTCAGGAGTTGAAGGTCCCTGTCATGTTCCACTCGGGAGAGGCGCCGTATGCCACCCCCTGGCAAATCGGTCTGGTGGCCCAGGATTTTCCGGAGGCGACGATCATCATGGAGCATATGGGCTGTGATGCCATGGTTTTTACCGATGCGGCGATCAAGATGGCCAAACGGTCCGATAACCTTGTGCTGGGCACCACGGGTGTAGTCTATGACTTCCCCATCACCAAAGCGGTCAATGCCATCGGCAGCGACCGCGTCGTATACGGAAGCGAGATGCCCATGAACAATCCCATCCACGAGATTCAAAAGATCAGGGACACCAAGCTCAGTGACGAAGACAAAGAAAAGATACTGGGATTGAATATGCTCAGAATCCTCGGAATGGACGGGGTATGATTCGGAAGATTACTTTTTCTGCCATCGGCTTTTTGGATTGGAAGTGATACATGCAAACGTATCGTTGCAAAAAGTATGAAATCGAAGAAATCGAAGTTTTGGGTCGTATTGAACGGAACTTCAAGAATCGGCCCGGAAACATCAATGAAATCCTGGCAAAGGCGGTTCAAAGATACCCAAAACGAGAGGGGCTTATTGCCGAAGACCGGCGGATGACCTTTACGAAACTGGACGAACTTTCAAGCCGAATCGCAGCAGCCTTGCAGGGTACTTTTGGGGTTCAAAAGGGCGATCGTATCGCACTTCTTATGGGTGTGGGTCTCGAATTTCCGTTGGCTTTTTTCGCCCTGATGAAGCTGGGGGCTATCGCCGTACCTTTGAACACACGATTCAAGGGTGAGGAGCTTGCCTATGAGATAGATAACTCGGAATCTTCCCTTCTCATCATGGGCGAAGAGTTTTGGTCTGTGTTTGAGCCTGTGCGCGACAAAAGAAAGACGCTCAGGGAGATCCTGGTGGTATCCGATACACCGCCGCCGGGCACCCGGCCCTTTTCCGGTCTTTTTAAGGAAGATCCTAAAAACCTCAAGTTGGCCTCGGTGGAAGAAGGCGATACGGCGGCCATCATGTATACATCCGGGACAACGGGCTTCCCCAAGGGTGCCATGCAGACCCACCGCGGCATTATCGTTGCGGACATGCTCATCGACGATTTTTTGGAGATAAACCCGGACGCCGACCGAATCATATGCGCGGTACCCCTTTTCCACTCCATCGGCAGTGTTATGACCATGGTTCAAGCGGTCTTCACCGGCATACCCTGTATCTACATGAAGGAATACAAAACCGAAGACCTCATGAAGACCATCCAGGACGAGAGAATCACGTTGATGATTCATGTGCCCACCGTAATCTGGCTCATCGCCAATCACCCCCAATTTGACCGGTATGATCTCAGCTCTCTGCGGATTGCTTTTATCGGCGGGGCCTCAAAGTCCACCGAGCTGATCAGCCGAATTCGGCAGCGATTGCCATGGATGAAGATCTGCGAGGCATTTGGCATGACCGAAACCCACACAATGGATTGCCTGTTACCCGATGGCGATGTTGAACGGAAAATAAACACGGTGGGTCAGGGGATTCCCATAGAGGAGTTGAAGATTGTCGATTCGGAAGGCAAGGAATGCCCGCCGGGTGTCCCGGGGGAACTACTTTTTCGGGGACCCAAAATCATTCCCGGCTACTGGAACAACCCGAAAGAGACCCGCAAGGCCATTGTTGATGGGTGGCTCCACACCGGCGATGTCGCCAAAATTGACGAGGAAGGCTTTGTTTCGGTTTTGGATAGAATTAAGGATATGATCATACGGGGCGGAGAAAATATTTACAGTGTTGAGGTGGAAAATATTCTATACAGACACCCGGCCGTACTTGAAGCGGCCGTCGTTGGAGTTCCGGATCCGGTAATGGGAGAGGCGGTTAAGGCGTTTGTCGTTTTAAGGAAAAATACAAGCTGCACAGAAAAAGAGATACGGGAGTTCTGCAGCGAGCACCTGGCGGACTTTAAGGTACCAAAATATGTCGAATTTATCGACGACCTGCCGCGCACGCCTGCCGGGAAAGTAAAAAAGAAAGAACTTAGAGAGCCTTCTCATACGCCGGGCTAGTCAATCCGGAAGATACAGGGCTGTCCCAGCCTACCACGGCGAACCGGATCGTTTACATAACCAGCAAATCCTTGTGTTGAGAAAAACCAAAAATTTAAGAAAAAGGAGGGACACAATGAAAAAACAAGTCTTTTCATTGATTTTTTTATACCCCATCCGCTTGCGGTGGAGAGCTTCATTTTAAGCGATTTGATCCGTAGTCGGTCGATTTTCGAAAAAAGGAGAAATAGTAAATGACGAGGATTGATTTTAAGGCATATGCGCTTCCATTGAAGGCACCGTATCGATATTCGAAGGGTGTCTACCACCAACGGTGCGGGCTGCTGGTACGTGCTGAAATAGACGGACATATGGGATGGGGGGAGGCGGCGCCGGCACCGTGTATTCCGGTCGATGGCCCGGCATATGCACGTGAGGCGGAAACGCTTATCAACGGACTGGATATTGCCGACGATCAGTTCCTTCAAAAACTGGATGACCGAAAGCCTGAAAGCTCCCTGCGTTGTGGCATTTCAACGGCATGGCTATCGGCAAGCGCTTCAGCCAAAGGGATGTCTCTCAACCGCTTTCTTTACACCGGCAAACGGGAACCCGCCGAAACCATTCCGGTGAACGGGCTCGTAGTGGACGATACCATCGAAGGTGCGCTTGAGGAAGCACGCCACTATATCGACACCGGTGTAAAAACGATCAAAATCAAGTGTTTTAAAGACTTTGAGCGCGATTTGGCCCGCGTCGATGCGATCCGTCGGGCCTTTCCGGATGCAGCGCTTCGACTTGATCCGAACGAAGCCTGGACTGAAGCGGTAGCACTAAATTACCTGGAAAAAATGTCCCGTTTCAACATTGAATACATCGAAGATGCATTACCGCCGGATCGTTCCATGGAAACGTTTGCGGAGCTTCGTTTAAAAAGCCCCATTAAACTGGCGTGGGATGAACCGGCGCAAAGTATCAAAGCCATACGGAATCTTATCGAAGCCAATGCGGTGGACGTACTCATTTTAAAGTTATACAGGACCGGTGGCCCGGATCGGCTTTATGATATGATCCGTTTGAGCGAACAATATGGCATCCAATGCACTGTGACAAGCAGCCTGGATACTGCCATCGGCACGACTGCCGCATTGCATTGTGCAAGCCTACTTCCGGCGCCTATCCCAGACTGTGGGATGGGGATCAGCCATTTTTTCAAACGTGACGTCGCATCGGTGCCGCCGATTGAAAACGGTCGAATGCGCCTGCCTTCCGGACCGGGACTCGGCTTGGAAGATGTGATATTTTAGGATTATCGATTCACTATAACCATGGCTATATTCAATCAGCTTTCGTTAGCGTTTCACATTGCTTACGAACCCATCAATCTCGTGATGTGTTTCATCGGAGTCCTACTGGGAACCCTTGTCGGGGTGCTTCCGGGACTAGGTCCCGTTGCGACCATATCTCTTCTGCTTCCCATCACCTACAAGATGACGCCTGTTCAATCAATCATCATGTTGGCCGGCATCTACTACGGTGCCCAATATGGAGGCTCTACCACATCAATTCTGCTGAATATTCCTGGTGAAGCGTCAACCATGATTACCTGTTTGGACGGACATCAGATGGCCAAAAAAGGACGAGCCGGCCAGGCGCTAGGAATATGCGCCATTGGTTCTTTTATCGGAGGGACCTTTGCCGTTGCATTGTTAACCTTTGTGGCTCCCCCCATGGCGCGGATGGCGCTGTCTTTTGGGCCGCCTGAAAATGCGTCTCTTATGACATTGGGGCTCGTCATGGTTACCTACTTGGCAAGCGGCTCATATATTAAAGCTTTAATGATGACGGCTGTCGGACTATTGTTGGGAACCATTGGAACGGATCTGATCAGTGGAGAGATAAGATTTACACTGGGTATCATCGGGCTCACCGAAGGACTCGGGATTATCCCTGTGGTGATGGGATTGTTTGGAATATCCGAGGTATTTTTTAATATCGAAAAATCGTTTGAGAAAAGAGCGTTTATAAAAACAGAAACGAAGCTCTCGAAACTTCTTCCAAGTAAAAAAGAATTCAGGGACTCGACAGGCCCGATCGCACGCGGGTCTATTTTGGGATTTTTTTTGGGAGTAATTCCCGGGGGCGGTGCCCTGCTGGCCTCTGTGTCCTCTTATGTGCTGGAAAAAAAACTTTCCAAGCATCCCGAAACATTCGGCACAGGAAATATTGCAGGGGTTTCGGGACCCGAGACGGGTAACAATGCTGCTTCAATAGGCGCGTATATCCCGCTCTTGACTTTGGGCATTCCTGCAAATGTGGTTATGGCGGTGCTGATGGGTGCCTTTTTGATTCACGGTGTGATCCCCGGCCCGCTTTTGCTGACTGAACATCCAGACATTTTTTGGGGTGTCGTTGGAAGTATGTATATCGGTAACGTGATGTTACTCATTCTCAATCTACCATTGATTGGATTATGGGTGAGAATTCTTAAGATGCCTTATATTCTGCTTTTCCCGCTAATCCTTCTGATCTGTTTAATTGGTTCATATTCCATTAACTACAGCCTGTTAGACATCAATATTATGATATTATTCGGGATTTTTGGCTATCTCATGAAAAAATTTGAATACCCTGCCGCGCCGCTTTGCATGGGGCTAATACTGGGTCCCCTTGTGGAAAAACATCTCGGTCAATCTCTTATGATGGCCAATGGCAATTTTGTGATATTTGTTACGCGCCCCATATCCGCAGCGCTCCTCGGTGTGGGGGTTTTGATCCTTATCTCACCGTTGATGTTGAGGCTATTTAGAAAAACGCTTCCAGAAATTCTAATCGATGATGGCAGTGATTGATTGAAAGGAGGTGGTAAGTAAAAGCAGACCAAAATAACATATGTTGTTCAATTCAAATCACAGGAAAGGAGGGTATGATGGTGAAAAAAACATTTCTTTTAACGATTATCACGGTATGTATATGCACAATTGGATATGGTCCCGCCCAGGCTGAATATCCGGACAGGGCTATTGAGGCAATCGTCCAATATAAGGCGGGAGGTGCCACGGACACTGCAGCAAGGCTTATGGCTGAGTTTCTCGAGAAAGAATTGGGGCAACCGGTGGTCATATTGAATAAGCCCGGAGGGGCCGGTGCCGTGGCGGGAAATCTTTTGTATAAACGTAAACCGGACGGATATACCCTCGGCATGTTCAACACCAACCAGCCGACGCCGGAGTATGTCATGAAACCGGAGCGGTTCATATACAAGTCCAAAGACATTCAAGCGGCTGCGCAGTGGTCGGGTTACGCGCCCGCTATCTTCGTAAAATACGATGCGCCATGGAAAACTTTGGATGAATTCGTAGATCATGCCAAGAAAAATCCTCAAAAACTAAAATGGGGACACAGCGGAAGAGGTAATCTCTGGTGGACCATCGGGACGACGTTTTCCAAAGTAGCAAAAATCCAAATGCTGGATGTCCCCTTCCAGGGGGACGGCCCCAACATGTCGGCGCTTCTGGGCGGCCATGTGGACATGTCCATATTGACATGCGGCGCACGAGCCATCGGACAAATAAAGGCCAATAAAATCAGACCGCTTGCCATTACCGTCCCCCAAAGGCATCATCTGGTGCCGGACGTTGCAAACGTAGACGAGCTTGGATACGCACTGGGAATTCCCGCTCCCTATCTGGGAACCTTTGTTCGTAGCGGCACCCCGAAAGATATTGTATCGAAACTTAGTGAGGCCATTGGAAAAGTGACCGAAAATCCGGCTTACAAAGAGAAATTGGGGAAACTCGGAATGCCTATTTGGTACCGCAAAACTGAAGATTTCTCAAAACTGGTGCAGGAATTCGGCCAGGTCCAATTCAAGTTGTTAAAAGAGCTGGGTGTCTTAAAGTAAGGATTCCATGTGAGGCGACAACCCACATAGAAAAATAATCCATTGGGAAAGGAGCCTTTTGGCTTTCCATAGGTTCCTTTCCCAAATTGCCTTTTTGTGCGCCATCGGGAAATTAAGATACAACCCGTTTAAGACTTTCTTTAAACAATTAAAGGGTTTCGATATGAATAATATGAAGAAGCGGGATGCCATCAGCGTTTTCTTCTTTATTGCAATGGGTCTTTTATTTACGCTGGGATCATTTAAGTACGGAGGCTTGAACTCAGGAATTCCCAATGCAGGTTTCTTCCCTTTTATAGGAGGAATCATCCTCATTTTTCTGTCGTTGATACTGCTTGTTCCCATTGTGAAACAAAAAAAACATGCACAAAAAGAAAATTTCTTCCCGCAAAAGGATAGCTGGAAGAGATTATTAACCGCTGTCGTCATATTGAGCTTTTATGGAGTGGGGTTGGAGTATACAGGCTTCCTGGTGACCACGTTGATATTCATGATCGCCATACTAAGATTTATAGAACCACCCCGTTGGATAACGATACTGATTACATCCATGACAGCCACGGGCTTATGTTACGTTGTATTCAAAGTGCTGCTTAAAGTACAATTGCCATAATAACACGATGGCTATACATGGCGCTCAAATACGCGCCATATTTCATCAAAAGAGGCATTTTCGCCGGGGTGAACTACCGTAAGAAGTCGGGCGGCAACACTCATTGAGGGAGGAAAACATGACGGTCCTGATCACAGGAGGGATGGGTGCGATCGGCTCATCCGTTGCGAGAAATCTGGTGGAAATGGGAATCGAACCTGTCTTGTACGACGCTTTTGAAGACAATACGCTTGTTAAGGATATCAAAGACAAAACATTGTACGTAAAGGGTGACGTTCTTGATCCCACACATCTTATAGAAACCATAAAGAAGCATCGTGTAAAAAGAATGATACATACGGTTGCCCTGCTCTCCAAAGCCGATCCTAAGAAATCCATACGAATCAACACGGAGGGAACCGTCAATACCTTATGGGCGGCAAAGGCGTGCAAACTGGAGAGGATTGTCTATACAAGCTCGAAAGCCGTGTACAACGAAATATCAGGAAATTATACGCATCCTGATTACGAACCGATAAACGAAGAATATCCTAAAAATGATCCTTTGGGGATATACGGAGTGACAAAGCTTTTTGGGGAACAAATAGGATTGCAATTTCACAAAAACTTTGGGGTTGACTTTGTGGCGTTGCGGTTCAGCACCATATTCGGGCCGGGTCGGCTTTCAAAGAACCCCAATTCGCCGATGGTGATCCCTTGCAGGATTATTGAAAACGCAATGCTCGGAAAACCCTTCGTTTTTCAAAAAGGAGGGGACCAAAAAGATGATTACATTTACATCAGAGACGCCGGACGTGGAATTGCAATGGCCTGTTTTGCAGAGGGCCTCACCCACAGAGTATTTAACATCGGCACCGGAGTCGGAGCGACCCTGATAGATTTTGCACAAGCAGTCCGGAAAGTTTTTCCAACATTTAAATTTGACATCGGGCCGGGTCTGGATCACACGGGGATTGGTTTCAATTTTTACAGTATCTATAACGTTTCTCGTGCGAAAAACGAACTTGGCTTTACGCCACGGTACAACATTACCGAAGCGGTTAAGGACTATATTGAGACGATGCAGAGGCTGAACATCGAGCCGACATTTGTTCCGTGAGCCTGTTCAGAAAGGATGAAGATATGAAAGATGTGGTGGTTGCCGGTGGAGTCAGAACCGCAATTGGTGACTTCGGGGGCAGCTTGAAGTCGATTGAACCCACGGAATTGGCCGTAACGATAATACGGGAGGTTATGAACCGCACAAATATCCAACCCGATTGGATCAATAAGGTCATATTCGGCAACTGCTTTGCGCCGCTGGATAGTAATATCGGTCGTATTGCCGCGTATAACGCAGGGATACCCCAGGAGGTGCCTGCTTTTACCATCAACAGCACCTGTGGATCATCCATGCAGGCAATCATATCCGCCTATCAGTCGATTCAGTGCGGCGAGGCTGAACTCGTTATAGCAGGGGGCGTGGAGAGTATGAGCCGTGCCCCGTATATTATGGAGTCTGCCCGGTGGGGCCAACGGTTGAGGCATGCTGAGCTTTATGATCTGGTCTGGAAAGGAATGCAGGAATATCCTATTGGAGCGGGGATGGGGCTGACAGCTGAAAATCTTTCCGAAACGTATCAAATTTCACGGGAAAAACAGGACTCGTACGCCCTGCTGAGTCATCAGCGGGCAGCAAAAGCCATTGAAACGGGCAAATTTACCGCTGAAATTGTGCCGATATCCATACCCAGAAAAAAACAGGAACCGGTGCTTTTTGATACAGATGAACATCCAAGACCGGAAATGACCCTATCGCAATTGACCAAGCTTCCGCCGGTCTTCAAAAACGAGGGGACGGTCACGGCCGGCAATTCATGCGGTATGAATGACGGCAGTGCTGCAGTTATCGTGGCAAACCGTGAAAGGGCTGATGAACTGGGACTGACGTCTCTTGCAAAGATCAGAGGCTATCATGTGGTGGGAGTCGATCCGAATATCATGGGTATCGGGCCGGTCCCGGCTATTCGGACTGCCATAGAAAGGGCAGACCTTGGTATTAACGACATTGACAGATATGAGATCAATGAAGCGTTTGCGGCCCAATACCTGGCTTGTGAGAGAGAATTGGGATTGGACCGCGACAAGGTCAATGTCAATGGAAGTGGAATTGCCTTAGGTCACCCTGTCGGTGCGACGGGCTGCCGGCTTGTGGTGACGCTTCTTCACAGCATGATAAGCGAGGCGCTCCCATTAGGTGTCGCATCCCTCTGTGCCGGCGGGGGAATGGGATTCGCCATGGTTTTGGAGCGACTGTAGTTTTAATCGGACAATCCCAAGGCGTTGAGTTTTTTGGCCGTCGACTTTCCGTCTTCGTTCCAAGCCCTTGCCTTGTAGTACATGGCCCGTGCTTTTATAATTTGATCGAAAAGACGTAACGCTCTATCAATCATGCTAAAATCTTCTCCCCAAATGGAAACGGTTCTAACCTTTGATATCGGCGGCACCTCTATTCGTGCGGGCCTTTTTGATAAGCATGCGCAACTTGTCAAGCAGATTGCTCGGCCGTCGCCTCCGGCGGAAATCAAAGAGAATGCAGCAGAAATCTCTGCAGAAGCCTGGTGGTCCGCCATCTGTGCACTGGCCAAAGAACTCTTTAATGACAAAGAAACTCATATCGCCCATGTCATGGGGATCTGTATTTCGGGTGTAACACGAACCCAGATATTTCTGGATCAAAACGGAAACATTCTTCGGCCTGCCATTACCTGGTTGGACGGGCGGGCAACCGCACAGGCCGATCATTTAAAGGAAACGCTCCAATGCCAGGAAATGGAGAATGCTGCCAAGGACCTGAATCCTGTCAAT
>JAHEHB010000542.1 GCA_024644775.1 Deltaproteobacteria bacterium | reverse complement strand
AGCGTATGGCCCGCCCGATCGCCGTATTTACCCAGGAAAATTTACCCGGTCCCAAGGCACACATGCCGTAGTTGATTCCCAATTCATCCCGAATAGGGCCATTGATCACTAACAACGGTGCATGGGGGCCGGTTGATTGCGCCATTACCGAGTAAGTCAGTTCCGGTTCGTGCATGGCTTCCATGGCAGCCATAACGATGGGAAGATGCTCTGGTTCACATCCGGCCATCACGCAGTTGATGGCCACTTTCTCAACGGTGGCAATGCCTCTGCCGGGTTCCATCTTGAGAATGACTTCATGCCGTTTCCGTTTGGTGCCTGTAAGCATTTTTTCAACCGCTGCATCGGTCATCGGCACAATGGGAAACCCGTCTCCCCACCCTTTGTCGATGAAGGTGCGATTTAGCCGGTAAAGGGCGTCGAAAAAGTCGGTCCCTTCAACAACAATCTGTTCCCCCATCAAATTCTCTTCTTTCGACTTGGCAGCATCGTTTTTTGCACGGGTCAACAATTCCGAAAACTCGGAAAGACGCGCTTCCACCTGGAAAACGACATCCTTGGGATCCATTTCCGTAAACGGATGCTCAAAAACGACAGGCTCCAGGGCATCGAGTCCCATAATTTTTTTCTGGGCTTTGAAAATAGGTAGAAAACCGTTCATCACAATCGGCACCGTGGGCAGACCGAGTCTTTCCAACTCCACCGTGTCATGGGCAAGCCACGACGTACACGACCCTCAGTCACCCGTGCTGGTGATGGCGGCTTCACACCCCTCTTTTAAAACCGCATCATAAACGCCTTCTTCATGGGGAAAAGCCTGGTGGAAAAGCACGCTTTTGGCACCGAATGTTTCCTCCAGATATTTCCCGACACGATTCAACGCCACATCCCCTTTTGCCTTTCCGTTCCACCATAATGCAACGGTTTTACCTTCCAGGCCTTTCAGACGGGCGGCTGGTGCGATTTTGGCCTTCTCGGTATTGGCCACCGGATTTCTGACTTCGATACGTGTCGTTTCGTTCATATCTTCCCCTCCTTTTAGAGTCTTTGAAATGATTATTATACTTTTTGTGACAACAACCTTTTAATGGAAGAATAACCTGCTCTATGAAGTGACTATAATACCCCGGCTCGCAACGACAAACCTCATAATCCTTATTCAACCCAGGCGCCATTGTCAACATTCAAACGGGCATAACGGCTTCATGTCGAATGAAATACCTTGACAAAAGATATAAATCACAGTTAATTTTTGATAATTAGGACAATCGTGTCACTTGTTTTGACATCCAACCTATCTCTGCAAAGAACGATTAAATTGTAAACCGCATAACGATGAAACCGTCTGGTGAATCCGTGTCGCGGCATTTACAAATTGCCGATGATCGGATTTTCTGTATTGGCCGGTGTTATCGGCTCCGCGTTGTCGGACACTTGGAACAGTCGGTTTACTCCACGGAAAGGAGGTGAAGCTGCCCGATATATGCGCCACGGCTTCCGGAAATATTTACGATCTTTTGTTCAGCCATAACGATATTAAAATCAGAGATGTTATAGGAGGTAAAAAATGCAATTTGGAAGTGCACTTAAAAAATCGACCTTTGGTATCATTGTCATCTTCGCGCTTGCTGTGATCTTGTTTTCGATTCAACCGGTCGCAGCAAAAAAGATATCTCTCAAGATCACTTGTACCCCTTCAAAAACCCATCCGGTCGGTAAAGGTCTCTACCTGTTTAAGGAAAGTGTCGAGAAAGCCTCTAAGGGAGAAATAACGGTAAAAGTTTTCACCAGCTCCGCTTTGGGGGGAGGTCCGGATATCAAACAGGGGGTATCTGCAGGTAACATTGAAATGGGCACCACCAATGCCGGTAACTTCACGCCCTTTTGCCCAGAATTTGACATCATGTCGCTGCCGTTTCTTTGGAAAAATCCCGACCAGATGCACAAATTTTTAGACGGAGAGCTGGGAGCGGAGTTAACGAAAGCGCTGGACAAGCGCATGGGCATCACGGCCCTTGGCTACAGTACATCGGCATCCCGGCAAATCGAAACCAAGAAGCCGATTTATAAAGTAGAAGATTTAAAAGGATTAAAAATCCGAACCATGAACGATCCGGGACTCATCCGTGCGTTCGAGCACATGGGCGCCATCCCCACCCCGATTTCCTTTAAAGAGGTCTATCAGGCAGCCCAATCCGGTGTGGTGGACGGTCTGGAAACCAGCTTTGTGGCCTGGATTTCCAATAAGCTTTATGAAGTGGCAAAATACGGCATCCGTGTCAATTACACCGATACCGGACGTGTCTTCTATGCGAATAAAAAGTGGTTGAACAGCCTCTCACCCGAACATCAAAAGATCATCAGAGACTCAATGACTGAAACCGTCGCATGGGTAAAAGCGGAATATGCCCGGCAGGCAATAACTGCAGAAGAGAAGGCCAAAGAGCTGGGAGCGGTCATCATCGAGCCGGATCTTGAATCTTTCAAGAAGGCGGTTATGCCGATCTATGAAAGTTTTACACCGACACTCGGCAAAGAGTGGATCGAAAAAATCAGAGCCGATCAATAAAATCCAACCTGAAAGGGGATATGGGAGAGCCGTTCCATATCCTCTTTTTAAAAGGAATACCGCAATACCATGAAAGAAGAAGGCATCCGAGTTTTAGATATTGTCGATAGATTTCAAAGAGGGTTGCTTGACATCGCGTGTATCGTCTTTTTGGTCATGACGATTATCATCGTTCTATTCCAGGTCTTTAACCGATTCTGGTTCAACTTGCCGGCCCCCTGGACCGAAGAAATATCAAGATACATCTTTGTCTGGCTTTGCATCCTGGGTATCACCCGGGGCGTTCGAGACGGCCTTCACATCAAAGTCGATCTTGTCGTCGGTCTGTTGCCCAAAAAAGTTCAGCAAATCATTGATTTTTTCGTCAATATCGTGGTGATTCTGCTGCTTACGGTTGTTCTTATTTCCGGTTTAAAGCTGTTGCCGCTGACAGTGACTCGAAAAGCCGCAACCATCAATATCTCTATGTACTATCTTTATGTCGGCATTCCTGCATCAGCGATTGTGATGATCATCTATCTGCTCATCAACAATGTTAACACCCTGAAATCTTTTTTCGTTTCTCGCGAAATTAGTAAATAACCACTCTCACGAGGCGCATGAAATGGGTGACCTGGTTTCCAATCCGCTTTTTTTAATGTCGATTCTTGTTTTCATTCTCCTTTTTATAAGAGTTCCGGTGGGTTTTGCACTCGGCTCGGGCGC
>JAHEHB010000172.1 GCA_024644775.1 Deltaproteobacteria bacterium | reverse complement strand
GCGCTCCGTGTTTCTTTTTCAGACCATGTGGGGATTTTTTTTAACATCAATTCTCTCTGCACCGTAAAAACCATATTTTGTCAGGGCTATAACACAGGGTTGTCAAAAACTCCAGAAATTGTTCCCATCTTTGATTTCAGAAAAGACTTGATATGAGCGGGGTGACAGCCTATACGTGTCGCATTGGTCACTATTGATGAATTCGCAAAAAGCCGAATTCATCAAGTTTTTAGTGTTTCGTATTTAGTATGTTGTTTAAAATATATGGTGTCATATCGGTTTGTTAGAATACTAAATATCAAACAACAAATACAAAACACTTTTTTATTATTAGAGGGATAAAATACTAACTGATCGCCTTAATCTTTTTTGCAAGATCGTTATCAACGACGTACATGCAGATCTCTCTGGCACCCTGTTCTGTGTACCGGAAATTATTGCAAAGATTGTTGATCAGGTATGAGACATCGTTTCTGATTTTTTTGTCGTAGGTCTTAAACCTCTCTGTTTGATAATCTTTGATGGCACGACGAAAGTTTTTGTTGTCAAGGAAAGGATCGAGAACATTTTCTTTTAGATTGTGTACGTATCGTTCACGGAAAGTTTCAAAAATCTTCGTTTCGGTGATGGGTTTGCCCTCCACAATGATTTCCTGGGTCAGCGTATTCGTGGTATACTCTTTTTGGGCGTCATCCCGGAAGGAAATACGCTTTTCCTTATCTACCTTTACCCCGAGGATGCGTTTTTCTATTTCTTCCAAAAAATCCTCGGTGATTTCTAGTTTTTCTCCGGTAAAGGTACAGGTTTCGATGGAACCGACTTCAAAGTTGATGGCAAATAAATAATTTTGAATATCCTGGGAAATTTGTTTTTCGTTATAGTAGTACAGGGATTCTTTGACTTCCTGCAATATCGTATAGTCATACATACGAAGCAATGAATCCATAAAACCGTGCGGAATTAGTTCTTTTAATCGGTTGTTTGATTTTGTAAAAAAATTAAACAACTTGGACATGTCGATGAGCTTGTTCTGCTTCGCATAAGTAGAGTAAAACTCATTGAATATTTTTATGGAATCACGCCCGGAGATGCCTTGTGCCCCTTCGGTTTCAGATTCGGATATAATTTTTCTTCTCCGTTTCGCCGTAAATCGCTTCTTATCTTCTTCCGAAAGCCACGGTGGAATGTAGCCGGTGTAGATTTCCATTTTAAGTAAATGCAGGTTTTCATCGCAGTAAAGGCTGTATTTTCTGGGATTGCCGATCCATTCCAGCAACGCATCTGATTTGACATTGAGGCGGGAAGAAATGATCATCCTGGCGAAATTGTGCAATACCCTGGGAAGAAAGCCTGCGTCGATATGTTTTCCGAATATGTTCCGGTAGATCTCCACCTCCGTATTTAAATCCATGACATATGGAATATAAATATATTCGATTCGATCTGAAAAAGATTGGATATCCTGAATGTTTTTCTTATCTTCCGGATTCATCAACGCCAGGAAAAGAGAATTTACATTTTCTTCAATATCTTCGACTTTATGAACCCCCTCACTGATGATGTTGTGAAGTTCGATGAGTCGATCTGAATTGTGGGCCTTGATGTCCATGAGGGCATAGATACCGTTATTGGTCTTTGCATACTGAGAATGGATGTATTTGACCTGGTTACTGTCTCGAAGAATATGGTTGATTCGGTTTTGAAGAATGGAATTGGTGAAGATATTGTTTTTCATCGGTTTGTCACCGGGTGTAAAGACGGTAATGCCTTCTCCCAGCCGGCGGCTGGATTGATAGGGTCGCGCGTACACGAATTCGAATATGCGCCGTGGATTTTTTAGGTGGTTTGAGAGTGCTTCATAGATGGATTCGCAAATGGTGCAACAGGAATCACTAAATAGCCATTCATACTCTTTCTCTGTAAAAAGTTTCTTTTTGAATTCGGTGTTATCCAACAGATCATCCAAAAATTCCCGACGAAGATTCTTGGGGATGATCAATAGGGGACTATCGTGGCTGGGGCAGGGCACTTCAATGTAATCCTCGGCTGAAAGCAAGGCGATTTTGGCATTGAGGGTATCAAATTGATTCTGGGCAACGTCATCTTGGAGATGAAGTAATTTTTCAAATACCGATAAAGTGGCATTTTCGTTGAATCGTCCTAAGGTTTTCCGATTGAGTCGCCAGAGGGTTTCATATCTTGAGCCCGCTTCCGTGTTTGTATACTCTTCGAATTTCTTAAGTAAGTTATTTAAAAAGGTGCTTTTTCCACTCCCATGAGGACCTTCAAATATATAGATTTTGTTTTGTTGTGCGCCACGTCTTAAGGCTTCCACCAGATTGATCAATCGGTTTGCGAACAACCTGTCTGCAAAGAAAGGGTGATCGGAGCCATTATTAAACAACCGGCTGCAGTCGTAATATACAAAGTTAATGGATTCAGGGTCGTCAGGATACTCGTCAGCCCCCATCGTGACATAGGTTTTGATCATGTCGTGGAAAACCTGGAAAACGCTTCGGATGACTGTGAACGGGTTGTTAGCGAGAATGTTTAAAAATTCCTCAAAGGAAATGATCGTGTGCTGATCCCATTCGTTTTTGCTTCGCTTTAAATGTTGCAGTGCTTTTTGAATGTTCCCCATGATTCAGCCATTATGTTATTTGATGACGCTTTTGGTTAACTTCCTATTTTCCATGGTATAGAGGACCCTTTGCCATTTGAGTTCTTTTTTTTGTGGTGAGGGATTTGCATTGTAAATAGGACTCCGTGAATGACCCGTTGTTTCCACTTCGCTGGTTTCAAGTTTCACGGGGCCTCCCCAAAGATATTCGATCCCCATCATGGTGTTCAGGATAAATTCTTTGATCAGAGGTTTTCCTTCGAAACGATGTACGAGATACAACGAATGGTTCTCATTTTTATTCGTATCGATTTCAATGAAGGGGGGGTGGTAGAGGGAAGCTGACACCATTTCCCGGTAGTCCTCTGCTTTTCGGCTTTTTACATAATATTCCCAAACCATCTTATTCCGGTTTAGTCGTCTGCCTGCGACAAATAGCTTGTTTTTATTGACGAAATCTTGGTCAACAAAGGTGCTTATAAACATAAAATCACAGAGGTTTTCACGAACATTGAATATGAAATCTCGTCCTTTCCCGGTGTTTGAATCATATTTCTTACGTGTTTCCGCATCACGAATTTTCTGGAAATCAAATGAGTATTTCCCTTTATCGGCCCTTTCTTCTATATCATAGAACAGACGCATCCCAAGTGCGTACGGGTTAATTCCCACTCGTGGCAGGCTCGTAACGCTGGCATTGACTTTTGCAAAATCGACTTCATGTCCGTTGATTCGGTCATCTTGTAAAAACAGCGTTTCGTGCCAGTAGCTGGCCCACCCTTCATTCATAATCTTTGTGCGAATTTGTGGTTGAAAAAATAAGGATGTTTTTCGCACCAACTCGACGACGGGTTTCATCCACTGATTACTGTTATTATTTATGAAACTAGAATTCTCCAAAAGGTGCTGTAATAGATCGATGCGTTTGTCTTTTTTTTCCTCTTTGTAGTTATTGTAGACCGTTTCGAATTCAGGATATTTTTTACCAATGTCTGAAATAAAGACGGTCTCCCCTAAGTCTTTATGGTTGCGTATGCATCCATTGTATCGATCGATTTCTTTCAGATACTCGTTAACTTTCACTTCTTTCAGCTTCTGAAGAAATACATCGAAATAAAAATCGATACGTTTGGAACGGCTATTTTCCGGCGCGCGATTCAAAGATGAAAGTTCTTTATGATATCCGACAAGGTTGTCAATACCCCGAGAAAACTCAATCACATAATCGACCCACCGCCCTTTTTCTGATCGGAGTTTGGAAATGAGTCGTTTGTCGGAAAGCGCTTGTCCGGTAAAATCATCATCCCACGTGTGACGAAAAAAGAGATTATTTTGAAAAAAATCGATGTGAGCCAACACATGATAGAAAATCATTACGTTTAGCCAATCAGGATTGTTGTCATTATAGAAAGATATGGCCGGCCGGGTATTAATGACGGTTTCATAGGGATTACTCGGATAAAGATCATAACGGCCCTTTTCCTTCAGAACCTCGACATCATGAACCCAGTAATCATACAGTGTCGGTATCATGAGCCTCGGGGACAACTCAAGCAAGTCGCGATTGGTAACAATGTATTCCAGAGTTTCATCATAGAATTGAAGCCCCGCATTTCTGGCTCTTTCCTTACAGCCTTCCATGATGCCTTTTGTGTGTTGATCGATCAGTTCCAATGTCTCATTCCTAATCCGGCGAAGCCGGAACCAAAATTTTTACCACAAAGTCACAAAGACACAAAGAAAGATTAATAGATGTTTTTCTTGGTGCCGTGCTGCCTTGGTGGCTAAAAGTAACATTTTTCATGCCATAAAAAGAACAAATATCTTTGCAAATAAATTAAAATATTTTATATGATTTATTCCGAGATCAATTTCTTTATCCCTTCGATAAGTCTTGCTTCATCGGCATCTTCCTGTAATATATCGAGTCGAAATAAATCCGATTTGTCTGTCAGCAGTCCTGAATTTTTTATGTATTTCTCTACTTCGCTGTCCCGTCGGGGACCTTGTTCGGCAATGGTAATCCCCAAACGGTTTGTATATTCCAACATCTTTTTGATTTCCGGGATCGCTTCTTTTCCATCCGTATCCCAATCATCCCCGTCTGTTCCGTGAAACACATAAATATTGTAATTTTGAACGAGGTTTTCCTTTTCGACGATTTCGTTCACGAGTCGAAATGCTGAAACTACTTTTGTTCCACCGGCGACACTTGAATTGTAATAGGAATAGAAATCCGGAACCTCCTTTGCTTCAGTGTCATGGAGGATAAATCGGGTTTCCACCTGTTTTGCATACTGATACAGCAGCCAGCTGTAAATTAAGACATGCTGAGAAACCACGTGTTCGGTTGATATTCCTGCCATGGAACCAGAGTAGTCTCTTAAGAAAAATACCATCGCTTGGGATTCGTAATCCTTTTCCCGTGAAAGAATGCGATAAATTTTATCTCCTGGTGAGACCAAAAATCGCGTTGAGTCGATATTGTTGTGATCGGGAAGATTGCCTAATACAATATTGGTTTCTATGATTTTTCGAAGTGTTGCTTTCTTATCAAGAATTTGTCCGAACCCTTGATGCCGATCGGTGAGATCATACGTATAGCGTGTCAGCGAGTGTTTTTTACCTTTGTCTTTTAAGTTCGGAAGTTGGAATTTTTCGGTGAGTATTCGGCCGAGATCGTATGCGCTGGATTCCAGATCGTGGTCACCGCTGTCACCATGACCTGCGCCGTCTGCTCCGGATTTATCCGGGGCATGCACGGGTTGTTCGCCAATGATTTCTCCCTCTTCTCCTTCCCCTGATCCTCCGGAAGATGATTCGTCTGTTGAGGATTTGAAGGATGAATCATGAATAAATTTTTCTTCAACAGTGGTGGGCACTACTACGATCCTGCCCTTGTCGCCGATACCCGGTTTAATCAATCGTCCCATACGAATTTTTCTGGGGAATCCATCTTTTTCTCTTTGATTATCCCGTTCAAACAGTTCATCTATAGAGCGAATATTGGAACTATATGGTTTATCAATAGCGGTTATACCGTGAAGTTGAGAAAGATCATTGTAAGCATAGATCGGCTTTGATTCTTGAAACGATGGGTGGATCTTATTTTTCCTTGGCGGCTCGGCTATAGCGTGGGTGACGGTATCTTTTCGCTCGACTCGTATCTTTTTTTCCTGATCATTCGACAACTCCTCCGTATTGGGTCGCTGAAACAATTTTAACAGGTCCTGTTTCATATACTTATTTCGCTGTCAGTGTGTGTTCTTTTTGGCGTTTGCCCCGAAATCGTCAACCAAATCCGCAATCCAACTATTGCTCATCCTCCTGGGTGCAGAAATACTCGATGGTTTTTAGCGCACAGGTGTTGCAGTAATTGAGTTTCGTTTGCATCGTATGCAGCATGCGGTCGTAAAGCTTTTGGTTTTCTTCATTCGTACGGTTTGCTAACGCACCGATAAGGCTACCTGCTCCTGCGATATCCGATTTCAAGCGGACATCCGTAATCGCTTTAACCAACTCCAGGTTATCCATAAAATCGTAGTTGGGATCCACCGATATTTTTTGACCATAAATTTTCCGGATCGATGTCCTGAAGGTTTCTCGCTGTTCCTCTGTTTTGAGCCCCAGCCTTTCTTCCACACTCTTTACGTAGCGTTCATCGATTTTCATTGCTCTTAGCTCACCGGTCTGTGGGTCTTTATATTTCCACATCTTATCAGGGCCAAGATTTTCTGCGTCAATGCCGATAATCATGTTCACGTAGTTCATTACATCTTTTCGAATCGCCAGCGGTTCATCCATGTAGGCATTGAACATTTCTGTCATGATGCGTTCACGGTATGATCCTTTGGCGGTTTTCAGGTCTTCGAGATACTTGGTTCTGTCATTGGCCTCCGGAACATAATCGAGGATGACCCGCTCAATTGTTTTAAAAACATCATAGGCGAACATGCATTTGCCTTCATTTGTCTCGGAACTCTCGATTAAGAGTTGAATCGCTCTTCCTAAATTCCGCTGTCCGAGTCCCTTCTGGCCGAATCGTTTGGTGATGTCCGGCTCCTGGGCGAGTGTGTCGATGACTTCCGCCAGTGTTTTGATACTTTTCTCCCCAGCAACTTCTCCGGCTGCCAGTTTCATGGTTTCAACCGGTGTTAATTTTTCAGATCGAGAAAGTCGGGTAAGGACGACGGCCATGGATGCCGCGTAGTTTAGATTAGGATCGATGTGCAGGTTTTCTCTGTTCAGAGTGGTTTTGGTTTCATTTCCGACGGCGTATGCGGTAAGCTTTGCCTGGAGCTTATAATCCGTGTTATGCGAGACATAGCAGATTCTGCATCGATCCACGATGGGCGCTTCTTCTTTTTCAGAAAGAAAACGGTTAAACTCGGAATTATTGCTTGTTGCAACAATCAGGGTGTCGATGGGCCACTTGAAACCATCGATTTCGATATTTCGATTTTGGATAACACCTAAGTATACTTGTACAAGATCTTTTTTGTTCTTAAAAATTTCATCGCTAAAATGAATACCGCCGCCGGCAACCCTTGCCAGAGCACCCCGTCTTAAGTCGAACCGATAGGGGTTGTTGGTGTCGGTAATATGAAGCAGTCGCTGAATGGATTCTTCTCCCAGGAGATCGACGGCAGACGACGTAATTTTGTCTTTTGCCGGGTATTTTCCGGTTACAGTCCCCAAACTCTCTGTCAACGGTACCGGGACGATTTCAATAAACTTGAGGATATCTTCACTATTTCCGTCTGTATAATTTCGAATTTCGTTTAGAATATAGCCGCTGCATGCACCCAAGGGACGGTAATTATTATAGAACTGTTCGATTTCATCTTCCGTAAAGCCACCTTCTCTGGTTAAAAATTCTTTATTCTCATCGATTGATTCGAATAGATTCATCGCAAAAATCATGGGGTCTTCGTATGTCTGAGATTCAATGGTGCGGATTTTTCCGTAATTGCCAAGTTGGTCCATACCGGTGAATCGGAAAGTGTATTTACGATTGGTTCCATTGGTTAGGTAATCGCGATACTTGCTGCAGAGATATTCGACGAAAAAGGTCTTGCCGTTTCCGGGTTCTCCCACAAGAACATAAGCCATCTCTTTGGATGATCCGTTTTCGGCAGCATCCTTTACAAAAGAGACAAAACTGTTGATCTCATCATACATTCCGATCACATGCTTGTTGCCGTTACGGAATATATTAAAATCATACGTTGTTTTTCCCTTTACCGTGATTTTTTCGATCTTGTTTTCCAAGATCATCCTGGCGACACCTTGAAAAGCATTTTCAAAATTTCTTTCGCCTTTTTTAACTGCCTGAAGATGATGGTGGAGTGAAGAAACGCCCGTTTTCATCGTTTTTTCTCCCGTGGTTGGAGTAGCGGGAATGGTTAATTCTTTTCCCTTTTCAACGAATCCATGGCATCGTGGAGCGAGGCGGCCATGATCGTTTTCTATTCTTTCAATTATATCAATTATATTTTTAGCAATAGTTGGGCCAACTTGAGAATCGATCGGATAACGATGCGGGTTTACATGAAAATTTTCGCATGGTGTCAGAGAGATACGTTAAATTATGCAGAAAGTGCGGTGCATCCAAGTTGTGAAAATAGGCGCCTGTGGAGGATTTCGTCAAATTTTTGACGGGCAGGGTTGAAATTATGACTTTTCGATGTCTTTACGCGTGAGGCAGCTGTTGGCGTGTATTTTTGATGAGCAAACCGGTGTTTCCGATAACACTCAAACTGCTCATAAACATGGCGCTCACAGCGATCAGCGGACTCATCAGCCCGATCATGGCAATGGGTATGCTCACGACATTATAGAAGAGGGCACAGAGCAAATTTTGCTGGACTTTCCTGTTTACTCGCCTTGATAGTACAAGAAAATCGATCACCTGGGAGGGGTCACTTCGCATCAACGTGATATCTGCCACCTCCTTTCCCAGATGACTTCCAGAGTGAACGGCGACGGCCAAATCGGCCTGAGCCAAGGCGGGTGCGTCGTTAATACCATCGCCCACCATGGCAACTTGATGGCCTTTTTGTTGTAAGTTTTTAATAAAATCTGCTTTATCTTTCGGAAGCTGGCCTCCGATGGCTTGTTGAACGCAGATTCTCTCACCCATACGTTGTGTGGTCATAATTCCATCTCCTGAAACCAGAGCCGTGAAAAATCCACGAGATTTCAAATACGCCACTGTCTCATGAGCGTTTTCACGAATACGATCTCCAAAAATGAATACTGCACACAGCGTTTTGCCGATGCTCATAAACACCGTAGAACTTTCGGCGCCATCCGGATTAAGATCAGCCGGATTAAAACCAGATGGGTTTAGATCAGATCGGTTAAGGCCAGATGGATTAAGGTCGGATAGGTCTGAGGATTGAATCTCCTCTGCGAGATAATCCCAAGAGCCGATTTTAATCGGTTGATTGTTGATTGTACCGGAAACACCATTCTCATGGTGGGTAATCTGTTCGATGGGTTGAGTGGTCATTGCCCCACTGTTTCGGTTTCTGGCGTTTCTTCGGATTTCAGCGGCAATATAGTGCTCTGAATGACATTCCAATTCCGCGGCAAACGAAAGAACCTCATCTTCTGAATAATGGTTCATAAGAATAGTTTTCTGCAACGCCCACTGCCCTTTCGTGATGGTTCCGGTTTTATCGAATACGAATGCGTTTATTTTTCCTGCCAGTTCAAAAGAAGAGAAATTTCGAACCAGAACTCCTTGTTTTCCGGTAACGGATATTCCCGCCACTCGGGCAAGGGGGATGGCGATCCCCAGCGCACACGGACAGGAAATGACCATAACGGTTACCGCGCGGAGCATGCTGATCTCCACAGATCCGGATAAAAAAAACCAGATAATACCCGTACCGACAGCCATGGTAAAAATGGCCGGTACAAACCATTGTAGAATCCGATCGGTTTTTCCTTCTAATGGTGTTTTTACGCCCAGCGCTTTTTCCATGATAAGAATCATTTGGCCCAATGTGGATTCCTCTCCCACACCTTCTGCTTTTACCTTAAATCCGCCATGAGCAACGGTAGTTCCGCTTTTGAGACGATCTCCGGACATTTTCTTGATGGGTGTTGCCTCCCCCGTGAGTGAGGATTCATCCACAGAGCCGGTGCCACTGGTAATCAAGCCATCCGCAGAGACTGTCTCTCCTTTATCTACACAAAAAGTATCGTTTTTTTTAAGATGTTCCGCCGACACATAGCGGCCTTCCGGATATTGGGATGTGCAAATCCTGACTTTGGTTGGTCTCAACTTAAAAAAACTGCCAAGGTCTGATTGCACACGATCTTTGGCACGCCTTTCCAGCATTTTTCCCAAAAGCGTAAGGGTGATCAGCATGCTCGCCGTATCAAAGTAGAGGTGGATACTTCCGCGAAATAAATGAAAAACACTGTATAAATATGCACTTAAAGATCCGGCGCCTATCAGCGTTTCCATACTGAAGGCAAGGGCAAAGAATCCCATTTTTGCCCGTTGAAATATGCGTTTTCCCCCGTAGAAAAGAACCACAGTTGCCATGGCAAAGGCCGGCCAGGAAAGCTTATAAACGGAATCTGGAGGAAGGGAAGTAAAAAATCCGGAATACAGCGCAAAGGATAGCATCATGATGTTCATGGTGAGAAACGCCGATATGGCAAAGCGTATAAATTCCCGTTTCTTCTCGGTCGTATCTTGAATTTCTTCGGGAGTCGTTGCCTGGTAGCCCAGTTTTCCAATGGTGTCGGTGATTTTTACAGGAAATATCACCCCCGGTTTGTAGCGACACCGTAAACGGTCTGTCGAAAAATTACAGGATGCGTTTATAACACCGGGAATTTTTAATAGTGATGCTTCTATAACCCATGCGCACGCTGGACACCACATGCCATCTACCTTTAATACCAGATCCAAACTGTCTTCCGTTGTGGCTTGTTGTTTGTCCACA
>JAHEHB010000541.1 GCA_024644775.1 Deltaproteobacteria bacterium | reverse complement strand
TTCCTGATCGATTACTGAGGATGATCGTATTCTGGTCAGCCATTTCCATATAAACCTGATTCATGAATCAACCCTCCGAGTACAAAAATTTAAGGCAGCACTCATGAAAGTCTGCCTTAAATTCATAAGCTTCCCATAATGCCGTTATTTTCCACAGTTTGTGCTATGTTTCTTTGGACTATCCACAAAATTAAAGTTGCACAAGGATAGAGAAGATGCACGAACATTCGAGAAGGTAATTATGCGTCAACTCCTCGCTTTCTGATTATCACATTTTCAAAACTGCGATTCCTGAATATTTCGATCCCAAATCCTTCTTTTGTGCGCCGCATAACTTGGCCTTTACACTTAACCTTATTGCCCTTCAGAAACGGCAGGGCCATGGTAATGATATCTCCGACGGAAAGGCGCGCCTTTGAGTTTATGAATAACCCGGAGCGGCTGAAATCTTTGAGTCTGCCTTCGTTGAAACCATTTTTTGCAACAAAAAAAATATGGCCTGAGTAAACTTTCCTCTGATTGATTCTCATATCTCTTTTGCTTTTTGGATTGAACATTTTCAGTCAATACCCCCAAGAGGTTTGCTTTTTTAGTTTTAAGAGAACTAGTAAAAGAGAAATTAGCAAGAGGCATGCCAAAATAATAATTTGAAAATAATTGTATTATTTAAATAAATTACAGAAAATACGAAAAAAAGAATCAGGATGGATATGAAATTTAGCTAATAAAATTGTGGATAAAAATTCATAGATCTTTTGGTGAATGTGATTTGGATAGAGTAGAGATGGTGGAGTTAGAGGTGACATGGTTATCCCGCCTTGCTACAGCAATGCGAGGTTTTTGAAAAAAATTATTTTATGCTGAACCGGAAACCATTTCCAGCTCGTACATATTATCGGGTCACAGGCGTATGTTAATTAGCTGCTTTTGATACGGTATGGATATCCTCAAAAACTCAGTTAGTCGATTACCGGTGATAGCAGTATTCGTAACATGGGGCTTATTGGTCTAAGTTGAGAGTATCTGACATTTTTAGTGGGCAAATGTTTTACAGATACATAGCAGATCTATAACGATAAAAGTAACCGGACTTCCTGCTGAGAGTGCAAGGCCAAGGACCATTTCCCAGCAGGGACTGGCAACAATCTTCAATGACCTGCTCTATAAAGGAGACTGAAATCAGCAGGAGGGTTTTGGTCTGTCGCTTGAGTCAATACGAGCGATGAAGGAGGGGTAATGCCCTCCGATGTAATGCATGCGACATTACGCTTAAAGAGGTAACACCTTGATCGGACAAAGGGGCTTTGAGCACGTGGCGGATCCTGGGTGGTCCTGGACACAGGACCAGGGTGAACCAGACCATTAAATATGGGTCTATCCATACAGGCAAACCATTGGAGGTAGGGGTGTAAATGGGTTGGCATTTAAGCTTCACATCATATGGGAAGGCCGTGAGAGTAAGAACCACGGTCAATACCGGCCTCGGTAAATCCGACCGTACGGGATCGCAGGGGGGCTTGAAGAAACGTAAAATAAGGTGGAATTAGGAATCGGCTGTATGTATCGAAAGAATACATGTCGGAAACTCTCCGCCTAAATTTGTGCGCGATTCATTTCTAACCCGACTAAACAACATGGCAAAGAATATCTAATGGTCCGTTATTATACCCGATATAATAGTGAAAGCACCATTTTCTGGATATCACCCTTGGTGAAATCAAAAGATGGGGTCGACTTTGCCATGTTGTTTACCTTTCGGGAAAGCCGGAATACTTCAGATCCTGTGTTGTCGAGGGATCGCGGTAGCCGACTACAGTATCACCTATGACGGTTTGATTTTAAAACCCGTCGGGGGACTTATCGGCGGCTTCTTTGGCGGGGGATTTGACACACAGCCGGGACGAACTGCAATGGAATTAAATACACCGGACTCTTTGCCATGAACATCATCTTTCTTCAAATTGAAATTATAAATTTTGGCCGTCGTGGCATTTGGGCCTGGGCCTTCCGTGCCTGTCCAGAACCAGTCATGAAGAAGGTTGCTTGAAAAGGGGCTTCCCGTTTGCCAGTGTTGATCTATATCCAAATAAGCATTAGAATCAATTTGTTCTTTTAATTTTTTCATCTCGGCTACCTCTGGCAATCGCCAGTCATCAAAGGCCTGATCATTAAAGACAACAACTAGCTTTTCGGCCCAATCCTTCTGATTAGTCCAGGTAGTTAGAAAATCAGGATGGTTAGGATCCAGATTCGTTATGTCGGTGGTATCGAATTGTATGACCACGTAATCATACCAGGTGATTCCGGAATCATCGTCCCAAATAAGTTTATATGTACCGCACGCACATCTACCATCTCCTATCACATATAATGTATTGGTTCGATCAACTAAAATTTTCCTCATGTCTCTCCTCCTTTGTAAATTTTATGATTACTTGCAATATCTAAATTTTCGATATAATTCAGATATGTTATGCGTATCTCAAAGAATCCAAGTCTTTCAGGAACTGAAATACATAGCAGATCTTAACCAGTTTCACCGGGCGCAACTGGTTATCACCGATCCGGTGTAAACTGTGTGTTGCGGTGATCACTTGGAAGTATCGCGATGAGCTGCCATCTTTATAGCCTCAAAGTCCTTCGAAATCTTGGATGTCCTCTGATTCAATTGAGAATATTGCCTCTGTGCATCGCCAAGATAATACGGATCAACCGGTAATTGTGCTACGTCAAGTTCCGATAGAAGCTTCCGTAGGTCACCCTGCATTGTTTGGAGCAGCTCACGGTTTTGGCCAAGCAAGATTAATGACTCATTATCGAGTCGAAAATAAGACTTTTTTAGGGATCGATCATACTCAGTGTATAATTTGTCAACCGCTGATAAGCAACTTTCAATTTGCTCGATGAGTTCGGTTTTCCGCTCGGCCATCACGACATCCGTGCTGAACTTGTAAGATCAAACGCATAGGGCGCGCTGATAATTGAAACCACCAGCGCGAAAAGCGCGATTAGGTTAGCAATTTCTGGTGATCGGAAGATGCGTTTCATTGGGCGTAACATTCTGTTCGGCTAAAAACCGTCAAATAGCTTTTTAAAAAGACTATAGGTACATGTACCTCTTACCATAACATGCAATCATTGTATTTTGCAGGTTTCATCAGGATAGCCAAAAGCAAAACCCCATCTCCGGAATCGGAAACAGGGCTTTATGATCCATCCATATGCTCTCCCTTTTGATTAAAGGTTGAACCCAATAAATATAAATTTCTGCATCAATG
>JAHEHB010000171.1 GCA_024644775.1 Deltaproteobacteria bacterium | reverse complement strand
TTCTTCTTTAAGAATCTTCTGAAGCTCGGGCGAGAAGGAATTGAATGTTTTCCCCCAGTATATAAACGTATAAAAGGCTCTTACATGGGATGTCATGACGACATAGCGTGCTGCTTCGGCGTATTTCGATCGTATGTGAGCCTCAAGGGGGTTTTCGCAAGCATCTATAATCCCCTGTTGTAAGGATGTGTAAACTTCCAACGAGGGCATGGGGACAGGGTTGGCACCCAATACTTCCCATGTCCGCCGATAAAGTTTTGTGTTTGGCACTCGGATTTTCACACCCTTAAGATCATCCGGAGTTGCGATTTTTTTCTTTGATGCC
Source organism: Deltaproteobacteria bacterium (assembly GCA_024644775.1). The sequence goes on along the minus strand of JAHEHB010000171.1, from coordinate 10,291 downwards.
ATTTCCCGCGCACCACGATATCCCGCACCAATAACATGAAAACCGGTTCTTTTTTCGACCTCATCGACGAATTCCTTGCCCACGGGTCCGGAATAGACATTTCGGAAATGATCGATGTCACGGATAAGATACGGATACGCTGCAATACCCGGCAACGGATCGTACACACCCAGTCGCGCAATCGTCTGGATAACGATATCGTTTGTGCCAATCTGAAGCGCTTCGATCGTCTCGCGCGCGGTTCCGGTAGAACCCGAATATGCGATTTCAATAGTAACGTTACCGCCGGTTCGTTGTTTGACTGCATCGGCGTATCGAGCTCCCGCTTTTGACCAAAGGTTATCGGGCGGGGAGATGGTTGACATCTGCAACGTGCGCTTCTCCATCGCGGCCGATTGATTGACGGCTGTTAGCAGCATTATAGACAAAATCCCTGCACACACCATTCCCAAGGTTGCAACTCGCTTCATGTGAATACCTCCTTACGTGTTTTGGGTTAATATTATGGGTTAGGGGTAAGTATCACCTTACCCGTCTGTTGCATTTTACAAAGCGTAAAGGCCTCTTCAAACTCGCTAAACGACATTTGATGCGTGATGAGCGGTTCAATATCGACCGTTTGGTTTGCCAATAGATTTTTGGCAATTTCCCATGTCGTAAATGTGTCTCGGCCGTGGATTCCGTACACCACCGCTCCTTTCCAGGCAATGTCTGCTCCTGCGTCCAGCACGAGGGGTTCGGACGGCAACCCGACCATCACATATGCGCCGCATTTGCGTAGCACCTCGAATCCCTGTTTCATTGCTTTTACATTGCCGGAAGTTTCAAAAACAATCCCGGTTCCAAGACCATCCGTAATTTCCTTGACTTTTGATACAACATCCACCGTTGTTGGGTTAAACCGATAATCCGCGCCCGCCTTCTCTGCCAGAGAAAGTCTAAAATCAGACACATCGGTGGCGATGACGGTGGCTGCGCCCATGGCTTTTGCAAGCACGATACAGAACAGGCCGATGGGGCCCGAACCAATTACGGCAACGGTATCACCCACCATTCTCACATAACTGGCTGCATGGACAGATACACCAAACGGTTCAAATAGCGCTGCAACATGATAGGGAATACTCTCAGGGATCTTCTCCGCACTGAACTCGGGAATTACAGCGTATTCTGCGAAAACCCCAGTTTTAAACCGTTTGATATTCTGACAATTGTACTGTTTTCCGGTTCGGCACAGAAAGCATTGTCCGCAAGAGATATGGGTCTCGGCGGCAATTCGATCTCCCTTTTTCACTTTCGTAACGTCACGACCCACGTCGACAATTTCTCCGGCAAATTCATGACCCATCACCCTTGGCAGGTTTCCGTAGGCTCGAATAAAGTTGCCGGCCGCCCACTCGTTCCAATCATAAATGTGAACATCCGTTCCACAGATAGCACATGCATTAACCTTTACCAGAACATCTTTGGATCCCATTTCCGGTATTTCAAAAGATGTATATGTTGCGCCAAGTTCCGCTTTTGTTTTGACAATTGCTTTTACTTTCAATGATTCCCTTCTCCTTTCGTACGCGGTCAAAGGTTCAGGATTTACCGTTTAGGGTTGTCTTAACCGTGACCCTCATATGAAACAACATTCAAAATAACAGTTTTGCCACAAAGGCACTAAGACACAAAGTGATGACATGTATTCTAAATCATCGGAATTCTTTTGGGTGTGGAATCAAAAATTTCACCGTAATCTTGGTGCCTTGGTGTCTTGGTGGCTGAGCGCTTAACATCAAAAAAACCGTCCTATTTCTCGGGCTCAATTTTATCTTGGGCGCCGTCGTAATAAGCTTGACGGCTGGCGTGTTCGGGAAGTGGCGGGGAATACACGAATACAAATTTCAGAGGGCCGTTCCCCGTGTTCTGAATGCTATGTTTGATTTTCGCAGGGGCTAACATAACGGAGTCCGGTTCAATCTTAAATTCCTCTCCGTCGATGGTCGCGATCCCCGTTCCTTCATAGAAATACATGGCTTCCTGTTCGTTTGCATGAACATGCGCCATTGCCCCACCGCCCGGATCCATGGTATGGGTGCCGATAATAAATCCCCTGGAACCCATATCTTCCGGCGTCACCATAAGCGTGGAATGGCGTCCATTGGTTTTATGAACGATCAGCTCCATGTCTTTGGCATACGCAAACAATGCTTTTTTCATCTTTTCCTCCTTCAATGTTCTATGTTATTAGGGTCCAAAAACAAGATCCGGCAAAAAGGTGACCAACGCCGGAAAAAATATTATCATCAGCAACACAATAAAAATCGGAAAATAAAAAGGCACACATGCTTTGACGAGTTTGTCAAAGTCGATTTTCCCCACCCGGACAATCACATACAAAACAATACCAAATGGCGGTGTCAACTGGCCGATCATCAGGTTTAATACCATCATCACGCCAAAATGGATCGGGTCGATGCCAAACTTCGGCAACAGGGGCGCAATAAGCGGGGTAAAAAGTGTAATGGTCTCCGCTGTAGACATAAACATGCCGGCAATAAGGATCGTAATATTTAACAGCAAAAGAATCACAAGCGGCTTATCACTGATTGAAAAAAGTAAATTGGTGACAACTTCCGGTACCTGCGTACGGGTAAGGGCGGAGTTATAGATCATGGCACACGCTAGGATAATCAAAATCGCCGACCCATTGATTGAAACACTTCGAAACGTATCTAACAGCTCTTTGAATTTAAGTTCTCGAAATATCAATCCCAGTATCAGCGCATATAATGCGGCAACCGCTGCAGCTTCCGTCGGTGTGAATACACCGGACCAGATGCCGCCGATAATGATCACAGGGGTTAGAATGGGGAAAAAAGCCCGAATGAAGGTTTGAGCGATTCGTTTAAGACTAAACGAATCCCCTTTCGGATAATTCCTTTTTTTTGCAATCACGGCGCACAATCCCATGAGTGCCAGCACCATCAACAATCCCGGTACCAAGCCGCCGATAAAGAGACGGCTAACGGAAGTCGTCGCCAGGACTCCGTAAAGTACCAGCGGTACACTGGGTGGCACGACTGGACCGATAGTTGCAGATGCTCCGGTAACGGCACAACTAAAATCTCGGTCATATCCTGCATCGACCATTGCCTTAATCTCAATTTGACCTAAACCGGCAGCATCAGCCGCAGCAGCTCCCGACATACCGGAGAAAATAAAGCTGGCTAACACATTCACATGGGCAAGACCTCCTCGAATATGACCCACAAGGCTTCCTGCAAAGTCGAAAATACGGGTGCTGATACCGCCGATATTCATAATGGCGCCGGTTAATAAAAATAACGGGACCGCAAGAATCGGAAAGTTGTTTATTCCGTATACCAGCATCTGCGCAATAAGACCGAAGGAGAGGCTGGGATATCCCCATTTGATGACCAGTGCGACGATGGAGGTAATACCGATGCAATACCCCACTGGAATACCGATGAGGAGTAGGGCAACCAGCAACAGAAAAAATATAATAAGTATCTCTATTTACATCACCCCCCTGAAAATTGCAGATTGCGGATTGCGGATTTTTTATGGGGTCGGTTTTTGTACATTAAAATAAACCCTTTTTAATCGTGCCCAAAATAGTACGATTAAGAACAGGAGGATGAAAAAAGACGAAACGGCAATTGCAAGATAAAGAACGCCGACGCTCACTGGAAAAGTAACCGCCTGCTGCCCCCAATTAAGTTCCATTAACTCAATACTTCCAAAAAAGATGATCAGATTAAACAAAAATACAACACCGTAGGAAAACAATTCAAATCCGTTTCGAATCTTTTCAGGAAGGCGGTCGATAACAAAAGTGACACGAATATGGGCTTCTTTGGCAACTGCTGCCACTGCCGCCATGAACACCATCCAGATACATAAGTATCTGGCAAACTCTTCCGTCCATGGCACAACCATATGCGCAATATACCGAAAATAAACCTGCAGTATGACCGTGATGAGAATACAAACCAAAAAGAGTGTCGATACGTTTTCAAATATACTCGAAATGAGTCGATAGATTTTTGCCATCATCGGTCTTCTAATTTTGTCTTGAAGGGAATAGTGCCCGGCAATTTTTCAGTGCCTGCCGGGCCACAGACCACTCAATGAGAGCTTGCATCATAGAAGCAGCTATTCAATCGCCTTCTTTGTCTCATCAAACACCCACGGTTTCCATTTCTTTTTAAAAAAATCCATTGTGCCCAGGGCGATATCCTGGAATGGTTTCAAGCCGGGGGAAAGATATTCCATTCCGTGTCCCTTCATTTCCTCAATCAGTTTCTTTTCTTTGTCAAAAGAAAAGTGGGTGCACCATTCCATGGTATCAATCGACGCCTGCACCAGAATATCTTGATGCTTTTTATCGAGCTTGTCGAGAAACTTCTTACTCAACAGGTAAGATTGAATATCGACGATATGATTGGTCAGCACAGTATATTTCTGTACTTCCCAAAGCCGGCGGTTGAAGTTGGATGAAACCGGGTTTTCCTGTGCTTCAACCACACCGGTCTGCAACGAATTGAAAATTTCCGGAGACGGGATCGGAGTCGGTAAACAACCGAATGCCTTCCACACCACCAGCCAGTCCGGATTTTCGGGTAGACGGATCTTCATGCCTTTTAGATCCGACGGTACGTTTACATTCCGGTTGGTGGTCAATTGACGGTTGCCCCTGAAATAAACTCCGTTCCAGATAATGCCGTTTTTCTCGTAAGCCGCTTTCACCTCTTTACCGATTCGCCCCTCAATGGTCTTCAAGATTTGGTCTTTGTTGGAAAACAGGTAGGGAACCCCCCAGGGCATAATATCTTTTATATAGGCGCCTCGGGTGCCCCAACCACCTAAACAGAGCTGGACGGTTCCCAATTTCAATTGTTCGACGAGCTCTCGTTCACCACCTAACGTGCCGCCGAAGAACACTTTGATTTGAATCTCACCATTGCTCCGTTCTTCCACCAGCTTTTTGAAGTGGTACAATCCCTCAACATCGGCGGTTCCGGTCCGGGGGTGAAATGTGGCAATGGTCATTTCAACGGCAGCGTCTGCAATACCAAAATTACCCAATAGTAAAACGCCCCAAATAACGCCAATCATCAATAACACCATTTTTCTAAAATACATCTTTGCCTCCTTTCTGTCATTAAAGGTTGGGGATGGTTTGTTCTCGACAAGCAGTATCAACCCTTTTGAAACTGCGTTTAAGCATGTGATTGGAGAAGCCTTCTGGCTTCTTCAACCGATGCGACTTCTCTGCCAAGTGCCTTGCACAGTTCTTTTGTTCGCCGTACAAATTGCGCACTATCCACAGCCAACTGACCGGGTGCAATAAACAGATTGTCCTCCAAACCGACGCGAATATGCCCACCGAGCAAAATGGTCATGGCATCCAATTGAAATTGATTGTGAGCACCTCTGTTCCTGGACCAAATACTACCAGGCCAAATTGCTTTTACTCTTTTTAACATCTCATCAAGGTCTTCCATGAAAGCCTTCTCCGGGGGGCTTTCCAAATCAAAAACAAGTTCAAAGTGGGCCGGTTGATCCACAAGGCCTCTTTCAATGAGCCGATTGGCCTTTTCGATCATTCCCATGTCAAATGCCTCGATTATGGGAATAATCCCATGTTCTTTCATGAACCTGGCATTGTATTCAATTTCTTCATCACTTCCTCTGATATTTAATGAAGCCATATCCGATTTGAGCTCCCGGATGGGAAGGAGTTTTTCTTTATAAGAAACAGTGCCTCCCGCCGTTGAAGGTTGAATAATCATATCGGTCTCGCTGCGAATCCGATCAACGATTTTCCGAAAAAATCCAATATCGAACGTCTCCTGTCCTTCGTCGTCACGCGCATGAAAATGGGCGATGACAGCACCTTCTTGATAGGACTTGACAATATCGGCGGCAATCTCATCAGGCGTCTCCGGCATATTGGGGTTGTCTTTTTTAAACCATTTCGTATTCGTTGGCGCAACGGTGATGATCAGTTTTTCCATTGTAACCTCCTATTCAGATATCCCTTCAAATACTTAGCAAACGGGGTAACAGTAAAAACAGATTCGGGAATGAAATGATAAGCGCCACTATGGCAAGCATGAATACAAAAAAAAGCCCGATTTCCTTCATTGCCTCTACACAATTTATTCCAGCTATCTCACTGCTAATCAGCAGAGTCAGACCATAAGGCGGGGTTATAAGACCGATTCCCAGAGTCACGTTGCATACGATTGCAAAATGCATCCGATCAATACCGACGGCGTCTGCGACGGGTTGAAGCAACGGGGCAAGAATAATAATTGCCGGCACCGCATCTAAAAAAGCCCCTACTACCAGGAAACAAAATGCGCATATCACCAGTATAACCGTTGGGTTATTTGAGATTCCCCTAAGATGTTCGACAATATAAACTGGTATCCGAAAGTATGCAAAAACCCACCCGTAAATAGCGGCCGTACCAATGGCGAAGAGAATTATCGAAGAGAACTTGGCCGTGTTCATCAGCTCTTCCATAATATCCTTTAAGCCAAGACCTTTGTAAATGGTGACACCCACAAATATAGAATAGAAAACAGCAATGGCCGAAGCCTCGGTCGGTGTTACAATGCCACCGACGATTCCGCCGACGATAATCACCGGTGTCAGCAGCGCCCAGGATGCCTCCCTGGCAGCGAGGGATAGTTCCCCTAAAGAGAAATTTTCGCAATACCTGGGATAGTTGCGTTTTCTTGCGAGAACGTATGTCAAAAACATCTGTGAAAGACCGATCAGAATGCCCGGTATAATTCCCGCTAAAAAAAGACCTGCTACCGAAACGTTAAGCGTGCCGCCCCAGATCACCATCATGATAGACGGCGGTATGATGCATCCCATCACCGCCGAGCAGGCTGTTACAGCGACGGTATAGTTAACGTCAAATTTCTCCTTAATCATGGCGGGAATCAACACCGATCCAATACCAGCTGCATCGGCGTTGGATGATCCGGAAATCCCGGCAAAAAACATGGAGACAAGAATATTGACATACCCGAGACCACCGCGCATAAAGCCGACCATCGTCAGCGAAAGTTTTATCAATCTTTCAGTTATCTTCGCTCTATTCATAAGGTTTGCCGCCAATATGAAAAAAGGAATGGCGGTGAGTATGACCGAACCGTACTGAACCTGCATTCTATCGATGAGGATAAGGGGAGAAAGCTTCTCGTCAATGAACAAGCCCGGCAACGCCGCTATCGCGAGCGCAAAACTGACCGGAACCCTGAGAACCACTAGTCCCACCAGAAGCGTAAGAATAGTTATGCCGATCACCCCGGCGGTCATTTCTGAACCTTCCTTTCAATACCGAGCCGCTTCTCTATAAACTCCGCCAAAATGAACATAAGGCAGTTCACTCCACACAATGGAACGGAAAAGAAAATAAACCCCATGTTTATATACATAATTTCTGATGTTTGGACCAAGCTCCAGTCCTTGAAATATAAAAATCCGTAAATGATGTACACGTATGAAAAAATCAATATTACCGAGGCATAAACCACATAGAGCAATTTACCGAAGGTCTTTTCGTATTTTTTAGGAACGATGTCGAGGTAAAAATGCCGCTTTTCACGCAACGCCACTCCTGCGCCGAGAAAAATCATCCATATCATTCCGAATTTTACAACTTCGATGGTCCACAAAAAGGGGGGGATAAACGACACATAGCGCCCGAGTATCATGATCAGCATCGAAATAAGCATTACAACGAGTATGGCAAGCATAAGCTTCTGAATCAATCTGCAGTAAGAATCGACAAAACCGAGAAATTTCATATGCAAATACCCGCTTGAATACTTTTGGTGCTCAGTAAATCTTTAAACTCCCGCGGCGATCCGGGAGAAAACATATCGATCGGTTTAAGATTGAAAGTGAATTGTTTCCAGGTTTCTGTAACTTAATACTCGCGGGGGAGCTTCCTTACACTCCCCCGTTATTAATGGGAAATTTATTTAATTGCGTTAATTGCATCCAAAACATCCGAAACACCCAATTCTTTGGTATATGCCTCGATAACCGGAAGAGCCTTCTTTCGCATCTCTGAATTGTCGAACTTAACTACTTTTACGCCGTAGTTTTTGGATAGATCTTCTATAACCGAATTGTAGCCACCTAGTTCCAGAGACGTATGATAGTCTGCCGCTTCCGCACCAGCCTTCGCAATGGCTGTCTGGAGATCGGGAGGAAAACTGTCATAGGTCTTTTTGCTGAACATGAAACCCCAAGTGGCGATGGTATGATTCGAAAGAACAAAGTAAGGAGCGACCTCGTAAAATTTCATATCCCGATAACCGGCGGGCTCGTTTTCAAGGCCGTCAATGACACCCGTCCTAAGGGCATTATAGACTTCCTGATAGACGATGGGAACTGGCTTGAATCCGATCGCGGCAAACACTTTCTGTTGAAGCGGTGATTTTTGAACTCTGAGTTTCCGATTTGAAATATCGGTTTTTTCATCCATATGTTTCTTGAGGATAAGATTTCTGAAACTGCCGCCCTCCCAGCCGAAGATCTTGACGCCTTTATCTTCAATCGCGTTCTTTATCTTATCGAGAGCGGCCGAATGTATCGCCTTCTTCCAGGTATCGACATCTTTGAACACAAACGGGGCGCTGAGCAGTGCTGCAGTCTTTTCCCACCTGGTTATGGAACCGGGAGTGATAATGCCGAAATCCACAGATACCCCCCTGGCCATGTAACCGAAAACATCCGTTTCGGAGCCGAGTTCCCCGGAGTAGTGAATATTAATGTCGACATCACCTTTGTAGTACGTTTTCACCAATTCGGCAAATTTATCAGCGGTCATGCCGAAAAAGTGCGTTTTGGGAAAGGTTACGCAGCCGACGATTTTATACTTTGCTTCCGCTTTAGCACCGGCAAATAGAATCACACAAGTAAAAAAAACGGTCAGAAAAAGTAAGCGTCTTTTTGATTTCATAAAAACCTCCTTTCCAATGGATGCTTGTGCCCATCATTCACAAACAGTTAAATTATCACAGAATCACATGCCTATTATGTAACCGGTTTATAAATGATGGCTTTGATATAATGGACACATTTTTGCCCCCATAGTTGGTCTATCGTCTCAATCGCCCATACCGATCACCTCCTTTCAGAAATTGTTGTATTTTTCATACAACAATGGAACGCTCGTAACATCATTTCTTAAAGGTTTTGACCGATTCGCGAACGATCAGTTTTGTCGGAATCTTTATCCGGCGCGCCGAGTCGGAGTCGTTGTTTTCAATACGGTCAAAAAGCAAATCGATCGCCGTTTTACTGAAATTTACAGTGTCCGGTTCAATGGCAGTAAGCGGCGGACTTGCAAAACATCCCCATTCGGTATCGTCAAAACATACGAGCGAAATGTCTTCGGGGATTAGAATTTTCCTGTTTTTAAGGGCACGGAGCGTTCCCAGTAGTTGAAAGTTGCTGCCCACGAAAATAGCAGTAGGGGGATTTGACAAAGAAATAAGCCGATTTGCCAGCTCATATCCACTATTAGCGGTCAACCCCCCGATATGAACAAGCGCGGATTCATAAGGTAACCGGAATTTTTCTATTGCCTTCATATATCCAGTGACACGTTCTTGGGAGGCCGAAGTCCTATCGGAACTGGATATCAAGCCAACCCGTTGATGTCCCTTTTCCAACAAATGACAAGTGGCTTTATAGGCGCCTTCTTCATTCTCAATCTCTACAATATCCTTTTCGATCATCGGGAGCTTTCGCGATACAAGCACTACAGGTATATTGGCTGCTTCGTAAAATAAAAGTTCCTCTTTAATTCGAAGCGCCTCATTTCTCCCGGTGGACGCTAAAATCAAACCTTCAACTCGCATATTCAGAAAAGTCTTCAAACAGGAAATTTCCCTTTCAATATCTTCATTGGAATTTCCCAATACAATTGTATAATCCCGTTTGTTTGCTTCACTTTCTATAAGTTCGATCACTTGCACATAAAATGAATTCGTTATTTTGGGAATAATCAAACCGATCGTATTGGTTCTTTGAATTTTCATGCCTCTTGCAAAATAGCTGGGGCTGAAATTGAACTTATCAACGACCGCCTCAACTCGGAGACGAAGCTCTTCTTTTACATTCGCCTGCTTGTTGATTACTTTAGAAACGGTTCCGGTGGAGACTCCGGCGTATTTTGCGATATCTATAATGGTTAATTTCTTCATTTGCAGTATTTATCCGATGAGAGAATATCTATTTTTCA
>JAHEHB010000540.1 GCA_024644775.1 Deltaproteobacteria bacterium | reverse complement strand
CTTTTAAGTTTTCCGCTGACCTTTCGAGTCGTAGGACCGGACTCAAACAGCGGTTTTAGGAGTGCGATTTTGGGTAACCAATTAAGTTTGATTGGGATCCATCCCAACACGGAAAATATCATTCCCGAACTTGCGACCCATTGGGCTTTCGGTAAAGATAAAAAAACCATGTATTTTAAACTGAATCAAAATGCCCGCTGGTCGGATGGACATCCGGTTACCGCACATGATTTCGCTTATACTCTGGAATTCATGCGGTCAAAGCACATCATCGCACCATGGTATAATGATCACTATACCCGCGAAATTGACAAGGTTACAGTTTATGACGACCATACACTTGGGGTTACTGCAACAAAAAGAAAACCGGAACTTCATTTATGGGTTTCTCTTGGGCCCATACCACGCCATTATTACGGTAATATCGATAAGGACTTCGTACGAAAATATAACTGGAAAATTGCACCAAACACCGGTCCCTACCAAATTTCTGATTTTAAAAAGGGTAAATATGTCAAGTTCAAACGTAAGCGAGACTGGTGGGCCAAAGATCTTCGTTATTTTAACAACAGATTTAATGTGAATACGATCATTTACACAGTTGTTAGAGATTTTAACCTGCAGTGGGAATACTTCAAAAAGGCCAAGCTGGATGTTTTCCCGTTAACATTGCCCAAATACTGGCATGTTAAAAGCAAGATCCCCATCTTTGAAAACGGTTATGTGCATAAGATATGGTATTTTAACGATACTCCCCAATCATCTTTAGGATTGTGGCTCAATCAGGATCACGCGGTTTTTAAAGATAGGCGTGTGCGGTATGCATTTGCCCATGGAATGAATGTCCAAAAAATAATCGAAAAAGTACTTCGCAACGATTATTTCAGACTTGAACATGGTTTTGTGGGTTATGGGGGGTATTCGAATAATAACATTAAAGCCAGAAGATTTGATCTCAATAAAGTTGATGAATACATGAAAAAAGCAGGATGGAGACGTGGATCCGATGGAATCTGGGTGAATAACGGGCAGCGGTTTTCGGTAGAGGTTAATTACAGCTTTGTGGAGCATACACCGAGGCTGGTAGTTTTAAAAGAAGAAGCAAAAAAAGCCGGCATCGAACTAAGACTTCAAAAATTGGATCCATCTGCTGACTACAAGAAGGTCCTTGAAAAAAAGCATGATGTTGCCTGGTCCGGTTGGGGGACTTCAATGCGGCCTCAATATTGGGAGCATTTCCATTCAGTCAATGCCCACAAACCTCAAACAAACAACATCACCAACACCGATGATCCTAAAATTGATAAATTAATCGAAGCTTATCGCAATTCCTTAGAAGTAGAAGAGCGGAAAAGACTCTCACGTGAAATCCAGGTCATGGTTCATGAAATCGGTCCTTATGTACCGACCTTCATGGTTCCCTACGTCCGCCAGGCATTCTGGCGCTGGTGGCGATTACCCAAAATTCCCGGAACAAAAGTATCTGAAAGCCTTTTTGATCCCTTCAGCAGTGCTACTGGCGGAATGTTCTGGTACGACAAAGAATTGCATGAACAAACCAAGAAAGCTATGAAGGGAAAAAGGAAGTTTGCGCCGGTAACCATTATCGAGGAGACCTATAAGATGGCGTCTTTGCAAAATTCGAAATTTTCCACCTCAAATCAATAGCGTGTTTCTTTTTACGCATATCATTAATTATATAATGTAAAACATTAGCTTATGAAAGACAACAAGCTGATATTAAGTGTTCAAAACCTTCGCACTGAGTTCGATACCGAAGCCGGGCGCATCCGGGCGGTGGACGACGTCAGCTTTGATTTGAAAAAAGAGCAGGTCCTGGGTCTCGTGGGAGAGTCCGGCTGTGGCAAGAGTGTCACTGCCCTGTCGATTATGCGACTTTTGCCCAAACCGATGGGTACCATTGCCAACGGACGGATTCTATTCAAGGGAGAGGATATTGTCGGCGTCGAGGCCGATAAGATGCACAAAATTCGGGGCAAACGGATTTCCATGATTTTTCAGGAGCCCATGACATCGCTCAATCCGGTCCACAGGATCGGAAAACAGCTGGGTGAAGTTTTTCACCTTCATTTTTCACAAATGACCGATGCGGACATCCGCCAAGAAACCATCGAAATACTCCGCAAAGTCGGAATCCCCGAACCTGAACGGCGGATGGAAGAATATCCGCATGGGATTTCGGGGGGTATGCGCCAGCGGGTGATGATTGCCCTGGCCCTGGCTTGCAAACCGGACATATTGATTGCAGACGAGCCGACCACGGCCCTGGATGTGACCATTCAGGCCCAAATCCTGGATCTAATGAAAAAACTTCAGCGCGAAACCGGCATGGCCATCATCTTTATCACCCACGATATGGGTGTGATTGCCGAGACCTCTCAGGATGTGGTGGTCATGTATGCCGGCAAGGTGGCGGAAAGCGCATCGACCATCGAGCTGTTCAAAAATGCCAAGCATCCTTACACCCAAGGTCTGCTTGAGTCGATACCAAAGCTTGAGATACCGCGAAAAACCAAACTCAACGTCATCGAAGGCATTGTGCCGAGCCTTTACGAATTGCCCAGCGGCTGCCGGTTTCGCATGCGATGCCCGCATGTGATGGACATTTGTGCCAAGGAACCACCGCCATTAATCGAGGTAGATGAGAACCATTTCGCGAGTTGTTATTTGTATGACTGACAATCTGCTGGAAGTAGAAAATTTAAAAATGTACTTCCCCATCCACGGCGGTATATTACGACGCAGGGTCGGCTGGGTGTATGCCGTGGATGGTGTGTCCCTCAAGGTTCGCGCCGGCGAAACTCTCGGACTCGTGGGAGAGTCCGGGTGCGGAAAAACCACGGTAGGCCGGACGATTGCAAGGCTTTATAAACCTGTCGCCGGAAACGTCATTTTTGATGGTAACGATCTTTCGCGCCTGTCCCATCGAGCTCTGGCAGAGGTACGGCGGGATTTGCAGATTATTTTCCAGGATCCATTCGAGTCTTTAAATGCGCGCCACACGATTCGGAATATATTGGAGGAGCCATTTGAGATTCACAACATCGGGACCCCCAAAGATCGGCAGGAAGAGATCTTACAGCTGCTAAGCCGGGTTGGTATGGACGATGACGCCCTTATCCGTTTCCCCCATGAGTTCAGCGGTGGTCAACGCCAGCGTATCGGTATTGCCAGAGCCATTGCTTTAAAACCGAAAATGATCATATGTGACGAACCCGTTTCAGCGCTGGATGTGTCAATTCAGTCCCAAATATTGAATCTACTTCTG
>JAHEHB010000170.1 GCA_024644775.1 Deltaproteobacteria bacterium | reverse complement strand
TCGGGATCTCCTGGACCTGCACCGGTAAAAATGACGGGGTGCCTGGAAATTGTCATAGCGGCACCTTCTTCCCTGAGATAATCCAAACAGGGTTCTGTGCCTCGAGCCGGTCTCCCCACGGCATTTTCCGGCTCCGGTTTACCTGAATCTGGGTCGTATCTGTTTTGTATCCCAGTTTTGCAAGTGTTTCTCGTCCGATTTCACAGTTTTGTAAAAGAACCGTGTTGAGGACCATCATTCCGTTTGAGTCGAGATGTTCCGAGGCAGTCGCAATGATTTCCTTAAGATCTTTTCCGCCACCCCCAATAAAAATGCGATCCGGTTTGGGAAGACCTTTGAGGCCCTCGGGCAAAACCGCGTTGACAATCGTCAGGTTCCGAATGCCGAATCGTTCTTTGTTTGTCTCAATTTGCCGGACTCGCTCCGTACGTTTTTCCACAGCAAATATGCGGCCTTCCCGAATAAACAAAGCGGCTTCAATCGAAATCGAACCGCTGCCTGCACCAAGATCCCAGAGAATATGATGGGATAAAAGGCGCAATTTAGATAGGGTAATCGCCCGAACTTCCGCTTTGGTAATCAAGCCGTTCTGATGTTCGTACCAGTCATCGGGGGCGCCAAGCAGCGTCTGTTTTTCCGGTTGGGTGTTTGCGGAAGTGCGCTTTAATATTAAAATATTGGGTTCTTGAAAGGTCTTATCCACGGCCTCGGCAAGGGAAACCCATTTTACCTGTTCGGTGGGAGACCCAAGTTGTTCCAGCACGCACATTTCAAAACCCGGTATTCTTTTTTTCAAAATGAAATGTGCGATCCATGCCGGATTTCTCGTTGAATCCGTAAAAACAACGATTTTGTCCTTTGTTTCCAGCGCGTTCTGCAATGCGGTCTCGTGCTCTCGCCCATGCAGACTGACAACATGAGCATCATGCCACGGTTCCTTGATCCGGGAAAATGCACCGGATACGGAGGTAATGTTCGGATAGAAAACGACATTATCGGGACCGAGAAATTTCACTAAAACAGCGCCGATGCCATAAAAGAGCGGATCACCGGACGCCAGTACGACAAGGGATCGACGTTCCATCTGATCTTTTATGTATTCAACAATTTCCGTCAGATTCTTGGTGATCACCTTTTTTGTGGCAGCATAATTTTCAAAACAATCCAGATGCCGCTTGCCGCCCACAAGAATATCCGCCTGTTCGATCTCTTCAAGATGTTCTTTGGTAAGGTTCTTGGGAGACAGTCCCATGCCAATGATGACGACCGGTTTCATATCTGTCCTTCAGAATCAAATGCCACATTGCCACGATAATCAAAGATGACATTCCGGATGTGAATGTCCGAACGCGTAAAATTCTTTGCGGATCCGACAATTCGGCGCCCCACTTCAGCGATGAGCCCCGGATACCGGTCGCCGATCAACTCAAATGCGTGACGTGCAGTATTCGCCGTCGAAACGGTTTTCGCAAAAAAACGATCCTCAGTGAGCTGATATGTCCAATCAGCAAGTCGATGAAGGGTTAAGGTTGACGCGGCAGCATGCGTGTGAGGGATGCTTTGTGCCATTTTTAATGCTTTGCCGAAAAATACCGCTAAAATTACCGAATCAAAATTTCGCTGTGACGCCTTCTCCAACGAGGCTTTGAAAAAATCGCCAATTTGAATAAAAGATTCTTCGGAAAACTCGGACCACAGAACCTGGGAGAATCTTTCACTCCGCCGTCCCGTGGTGAGAACGAGCGTATCGATACCCACTGCTTTGGCAATGGACATGGCTGAATCGATGGTCGCAATGTACGCGGTATGGGACAGCGGCGTGACGATACCGGTGGTTCCTAAAATCGATATCCCCCCCATAATTCCCAGCCTGGCGTTTAGTGTCTTCTTTGCCAATCGTTTTCCTTCAGGTACAAACACCTCCACTTTTACGTCAACGGCCAGTTTATGTTTTTTCAACACCTCGTTTACAGATTGAAAAATCATTTTTCGAGGCCCCGGATTAATGGCGGGTTCACCAGGCGCCACGTCAAGACCCGGTTTAGTGACAACACCAACACCCTCCCCACCGGTAATTTCAATTGGTCCCGTCTCGTTTCTGCCATTGAGAAGTGTCACCGTCGCCCCGATCTCCGCCCTGTGAGTAATGTCCGGATCATCCCCTGCGTCTTTGATCACCGTACAGCTCGCCGTTTGATCATTGATGATGGTTTTTGAATGCACGGGAATCGTGATAGGCTCCCCTGTTAAAAGCATGACGTTAACTTCGGTAGGCGTTTCATTCTCTAACAAACTCAGCACCGCTGCCTTTGCCGCTGCTGCAGCCGAAGTACCCGTGGTAAAGCCGGTTTTTAATTTACGAGGCATGTCATTAAACGTATGCTCGGTGCACTATTTCGTAGATTCGATTCAAGGTTAAAGGCTCAAGTTTAAGGGCTACAATCGATAGACGCTGCTCATAGAATTGATCAAGATCCGGAATACCCTGCATAACCCATCGGGTGAAGCGCTTTTATAACCAAGATGAAAACAGGATCCATCGGTTGTAACCCTTTGGCCTTGAACCCTGAACCTTTAACCGATCACTTTTCTGTACTCGCCATTATCGAAAGTGCATTTACGACACTTGCCGCGACATTTGAGCCGCCTTTTCGACCGACGTTCGATATATAAGGCGTTTCCAAATCCATCAACGCCGTTTTGGATTCTGTCGCATTTACGAATCCCACCGGAAGCCCAATAATAAGCGCCGGATGCGCCTTGTTGTCTTTTACCAGTTCGATGAGTCGCAATAGTGCAGTCGGCGCATTTCCGACAACATAGATACTTCCTTTAATGTTCGGAATGGCTGTATCCACGGCGGTTTTTGCCCGGGTCGAGCCGGTTTCGGCAGCGGTTTTTACAACAGACTCATCATCGATGAGACAAATAACCGACCCCCCAAATCGATGAATCTCTTTTTTGCGAATCCCCGCACGGGCCATGTGAGTATCCGTAATGAGGGTTTTCCCTTGTCGAATAGCGGATAGTCCCGACTCGATGGCCTTCGGGTGCAAGCGTATGGTCTTTATGTATTCAAAATCTGCAGACGTATGAATGATCCGTCGAACAATCGGCCATTCTGATGGAGAAAAGCCGTGGTCTCCTGATTCATCTTCGATAATCTTAAAACTCAACGACTCAATTTCTTTTGGTTTCACAAGCAGTTAACCTTTCTTGTCTATACTGTTCACAGGTTTTCACAAAATATCCGGCCACATCCGGACAGCTTTCAAAATGTAAATGAACATAACTCCCCAGACAACGGCCAATCTGGTATCCTCCTTTGGATTTTACCGCACCGGCTCTGGCAGAAATCGTGTATACCGTTTCAAGTTTCGGATGATTCTGTGTGAGTTCGGAATAATGAAACTCATGCCCGCGAACGGTTTGATCTCGTTTTCCGAGAATCGTATCGTTGGCAAACGTAATCTCCCGGTAACCGAGTGCCTTCAGTCGAGATAACATCCGGGCGGCGAAGGGAAAACAACCCACCATGGGAAATCGGATTCCCTCCAAATCGATGAGTTCTTCACATAAGTACATGAAACCACCACACTCACCGTAAATTGGCATACCGTCTTTTTGCTTAATTCGTATCTGGTCACACAGATGACGGTTTTCCATGAGCGTTTGCGCATACAGCTCTGGATAACCACCGCCAAAATACAACCCGTCAAGATCATCCGGTAATCTGTTGTCGTTTGTGGGAGAAAAACAAATAATTTCTGCACCGTTTGTTTCCAGCAGATCCAAATTGTCCTGATAATAGAAACAAAAGGCATTGTCTATTGCCACACCGATTTTCACCCGATTCCGTTGCGTTTTGCGCATCGATTCCCGCGGTGTGGCGGTGTCTTCTATATCCGGAAGAAGATCCATTAGCGCATCGATATCGATACTTGTTTCCACGATATCTGCCAATCTGTTTATCTGTTCTTCCGTTAACGGATGATCCTCTCTGGTGACAAGCCCCAGATGTCTCTCGGGAATCGAAATCGTCTCATCATATTGAATGCCGCCCAAACAGGGTATCTTCGTATTGCCTTGCAACGCTTCCATCAAATACGCCATGTGACGGGGACTCGCAATATTGTTGAACACAACACCGGCAAAGGTCAGCGCTTTGTCGAAGCCTTCGAATCCCTGAACAACGGCCGCTGCACTACGCGCCATACTTTTTGCATCGACGATCAGCAAAACCGGCAGACCCAGCCACTTTGCTATTTGAGCGGTTGATCCCGCCTCACTGCGTCCACTATATCCGTCAAAGAGCCCCATCACCCCTTCGACAACAGCCATGTCAACGTTTTGTGTATGATTCTCAAAACACCGAATATTTTTTTTTCTCGATATCATCCAGCCGTCTAAGTTTCTGCTCACACAGCCGGTAATCCTCCGATGGTGCCCCGGATCAATAAAGTCGGGCCCCACCTTAAACGGTGCAACTGATAGGCCGCGTCTTGTAAAAGCGGCTAAAAAACCGAGCGTTACGGTGGTTTTTCCGCTACCGCTTTTGGTTCCTGATATAACGAGTCCCTTAATGGGAGCCTCCTAAGATGACAATGTCAAAATAAAAAACCCTTCAAGCCTGGTCGCTCGAAGGGCTGCACCCAGTTTTCTTGACCCTGTGGAAAACGAAAAAACCTCTGTCGCACGCAGCGATACCAAAACACTCAGGCAGGTCTTCTGACTTCCCCGCCTTTCCGGCCGCCTTCCCATACCGATTATTCGGTACAGTGGCATCTTCTGCCGAAAAGATCTCTGTTTCTACTCAAACGAAACAGACGAGGTCACAGCGGCGGGACCGCTCCTGATTTTCACAGGATTCCCTATTAAGCCCGATCGGCACCTGTTTTATAGCGTAAAATATTCTCTGTACCTTGTCAAGAGCGGTCCGACAACCTATGGTAATAACTTTAATATTTCGCTGTCAAAACATCCACTTCGTATGGTGATTCTTCCCATCGTAACCGGGAGTCGAAACCTTTTGGGTCCAGCACTTCCCGGATTGAAATATAGAACACCCTTTTTCTCAAAACTTTGGGGCGCATGTGAATGACCTGTGATCACAGCATCAAAACCCGCAGCAGAAGGGTCCAAATCCAAATCATGTAAGCTATGAATGAGATAAAAAAACTTATTCTCAATCTTCACAACATCCTTTTCCGGAAGCTTCTTCGCCCACGACCCCTTATCCATATTTCCGCGGATTGCAAAAGTCGTTGCAATAGACCTTAGTCCCTTTAAGATGGCCGGTGATCCGATGTCGCCGGCATGAAAGATAAAATCGCATGTTTTTAAATTTTCAATCGCTTCGTCACGGAGGAGACCATGCGTATCAGCAATAATACCGATTTTAGATGACATAATTGCCTAGTTTATTTTGAATAGTTTGCATGCATTTTCCCCCAGTATTTTTTTCTTGTCAGTATCGGAAATATCCAAGCGATCTACGAGATCAAGGAATGTTTGAATCTTGATCCAAGGGCGATCACTACCGAAAAGCAGCTTTTCGGCACCTGAAAACTCGTATGCATACCGCATGGCCTGCACGGATGGCGACACCAAATCCTGGTAGACTTTCCTGTAATAGACTTCAGGGGAATGCCCGATATTTTCTCTACCCCGTCCTTTTACTTCTGTCTGTTCGACAATTCGTGGCATTAGATATGGCAACACCCCGCCACAATGAGGGTGAACTACCAGTAGATTCGGATGTTTCTCCAACATCCCGCTCAGAATAAGACGGAGGACCGCAATCGATGTATCAACCATGATCCCGATCATGGGAATCATCGAATAGTCTTTGACCACATCCCCCCAGGTAGGAACGGTGGGGTGAAGAACGACAGGGACCTTTCGATCTTCAGCCATCTGATAGATGGGTTCGAAGGCAGCGGCATCAACAGGGGTTCCATCAATGTGAGAGTAAAGAACCATCCCTCGCAATTTCAGGCTGTCCAATGCCCGCTGAAATTCTTTCAATGCTTCTGTGACATCCTGCATCGGTAAGTTGGCAAGTCCCACAAATCGACCCGGAAATTGTGCACAAACCTCTGCCAAATAGTCATTACATATTCTCGCGCCTTCTATTCCCAGTTCCGGTTCGAGCAGTTCGGGGCCGGGTATATTGGTACCCAGCACACTCATATCGATGCCGGCCTCATCCATTTCTCGTATCGTGTGTCCTGGGTCGTAGAACGCCGGATTCAACTTGAATTGCTGCAAGTCACCATATGAGACGATATAATGATCGTTTTTCTTTATCGTTTTTATTCCTTTTGAGTTTTTTACGAGTAGGTCGGCATATTTTTTGGGAAACACATGGCTTTGGCAATCGACAATCATGAGATAGTTCCTCCTGGAAGTTCATCATCGTCAAAATAAAATTAAGAATCCGGGTCCAGAGGCCCGGCTTTGATTTCACCTCAGAGGGATGGTGTTTGCCGTTAAATAACCACTGGAATAATGGAATGGTGGAAAAATGGAATATTGGGTATGAAAAGCGGATGATGTTCTGATTTTAATTTCTGATCAATGTCATTTATATAAAAATAGATCTCATTCCAGCATTCATTATTCCAGTGCCCCATGGCATTTTTTCTCCCCCTCCCTCAATCCCTCCCGCCAGGGGAGGGAAGCTAAATTTCACTAACTTGGGCTTTGTATGTAGCCAGGTAAAATTTTTAAAACCGCAGAATGGAGAATAAGGAATATCGAATGTCGAAGTAAACACTTCATGATTCTGCGGTTCATTATTCGATACTTATCCACATTTGGGGAAGTCGCTATTAAATGTTTTCAAGTCGTTACAATCACCTCCAAAACACCCACCGTGTCAGGTGTGGGTAGTGGGCAGCCTATAGCCGGAGGAGAATCATTTAGCAACCGTGTCCTGTATCGGAAAGGGGTGGCGCTTTTTGAAAAAGAAAATCCGGGCTGCAAGAACAACCATACATACCACACCGATAAACCATATGAACGATCCGGTGGGAGAAAAAATAACCGCCAGGGCAGTTACGCCGAATATAATGCGTTCAACAACGCCTAAAGGGCCGTTCAAATAGCCGACGAATGCAACCGCCCAGGCGCTGGTACCGAACATGAGGGAAATACATCCGACGGTAATCAAAACCGTCGACCCGTTGCCAAGTAACGCCTCGTCAAAAGCAAATGCAAATGGAATAAAAAAAGAAACCAGACTGATGCGAAACGCGAGAAGGCTTGCCTGCATTGTGTTGGCGTTGGCCAATCCTGCCGCCGTGTAGGACGCCAAAGCCACCGGTGGTGTTATCATGGAAAGTACGCAGTAGTACATCACAAAAAAATGCGCAGAAAGTTCTGGAATGCCGAGATTAAGGAGTGTTGGGACAAACAGAATCGCTCCGATGATGTAGGCCGCCACCGTCGGCAACCCCATTCCCATGATAATGCAACCGATGATAATAAAAAACATGGCGCCAAGCAGTGACCCGCCACTAATGTCAATAAGCCGGGTGGAGAATTTTAAGGCTAAATTCGATTGAATGGCAACGGCGATGATGATACCGATAGCGGCTATGGGCACCGCCACCTGAGCGGCCTGCCGCGTCGCGTCTTCAATCATTTTAATAAACCCTTTAGGTTTTAGCCAACTCTCTCGTTTCATATAGGAGGTAACCAAGCACGCCGCACCTCCCATGACAGCGGCAAAGGTTGCAGAATAACCGGATAAAAGAACCAACACCAAGACAATCGGTGGAATTAGAAGATACAACCGTGGGCGAATTGCGGGAATTTGTCCGATTTCCTGACGTGTCAGATTACCGATGTCGGTTTTTCGCGCATGCATGTCGACGGCCAAGAATATGGCGATATAGAAAGCAACCGCAGGAATTACACCAGCAAGGGCGATTCGCCCGTAGTCGACTTGAAGCAACTCGGCCATCACAAACGCCGCGATTCCCATTATTGGCGGCATTAACTGTCCGCCCGTGGAAGCGACTGCTTCTGTGGCCGCTGCCCGTTCTGCACTGAGTCCGGATTTACGCATCAACGGAATCGTAAACACACCCGTAGCGGAAACATTGGCCACAGCGCTGCCACTGATACTTCCCATCATACTGGAAGAGATCACGGCTGATTTTGCCGCTCCTCCCTTATGCTTTCCGGCAAAGGATAGCCCCACGTCAATAAACAATCTACTGCCACCGATGACACCGTATATTGCCCCGAATGCCACAAAATAAAACACAAACTGCAAGGAGGTTTCCGTTGTGATGCCGAGCACGCCGTTTGCGGTCATGGTTAATATCTCTATCATCTCCTCATAACCAAAACCCTGATACTTTAGCCAACCCGGAAACCATCTTCCCTGAAAACCATAAAATAAAAAGGCGATGAGCACACCCAGCAAAGACCAACCTACAACCCGGCGG
The DNA here is from genome assembly GCA_024644775.1 of Deltaproteobacteria bacterium. The sequence continues at coordinate 2,176 of JAHEHB010000170.1, read as the reverse complement.
ACACATTCGAGAATTACCATAACCGTTATGATGCCAAACGCGATGTCCGATACGAAAATATCATCAATACTCTCCATCCGTTCGGTGAGCCGATTGGCGGCAAAAAGGTAGTAACCCGTGCTGGCGACGACACCCGATAATAAAAGTAAATCCACGAAACGGGAAATTCGGGGACCGATCCATCGAATCGCCAACGGCTTCCATAAGACAACCAAACCCAGAGCAAGCATCAGATGGAGCGGTCGCTGAATCATCGGGATCTGTGGATAGAATATGATGTAAATCTGTCCGGCTAACCAAATCGCACCAAGGATAGCTCGAATCGTGGTGACAAGTGGATGGGCGGTCACGAACTGTCTCCTAAAAGACGGGCCGGACAGAAAGAAACGTCCGGCCCTGTGTCCACTGAGCGATTATAACCAGCCCTTTTCCTTATAGTAACGCTCCGCTCCGGGATGCAGCGGAATACCGGTCTTTTCCGGTTTGCCGGCAAGCGTCGGGTCAAAGTTCATCCAGGCCTTATGCGCCTTTGCCATTTCGTCTTTATTTTCGCAAAGCGTCTTTGTGATCAAATAGGCCAGGTCTTCCGGCATATCTTTTTGTGCAATGACCAGGGTACCCATATCCACTGCCTTGGTGGGACCGGATTGGCCTTTGAAGTACGCTGGCATGGGAAGTGGATTGAGGCCTTCTTTAGCCAATTCATTCAAGGTTTTATCGGGTAGATCCATAAACCGGACGTTCCCGGTCAAGGCGGTTTCGGTTGTCGCCGGATGTCCTTTCATGGCGCTTTCAAAATAAAGATCGGCCCGGCCATCTCGCACCAAGCTTGGAATCTGTTTTGCACCCACCTGAATGATCTTACCACCATGGTCTTTGATTTTTTCGCGACTCGTCCCCATAGCTGCCATGATCATATCCGCAACCACCGGTACGGAACTGCCTGCCGGTTTCATCACGATTCGTGGCGCATTTTTTTCAGCAAGAAGGGCTTTTTCCAGGGTATCATTGCCGGTTCGACTGATATAGTCTTCCCGTAACATCGCCGTGATCCAGACAGAATTCAAGTTTCCGACTAGCGCACGTATATTCTGGTACTGCTTTCCCTTGTAGACAACCGGATGACCGTTCCACGCCCAGACGACCGTGGCAACGTTTGCAAGCGCGATATTGACTTTCCCTTTATCGACTGCGAGTGGATTTCCAACTCCGCCACCTCTTGCAACGACTTCAACATTGCTGCCGGTTGGAAGCGCATCCTGGAGAAGTTTTGCTAGGGTTGCCCCAAATACGTACCAAGAGGTTCCCAATCGCATGGCACCGATCTTAACATCTGTCGCCCCTGCAGGATACGGTACGATAAGACTGAGCACGAATACGCTAATTACCAGTTTCATGAATACCTTTTTCATATTCCACCTCCTATTTATGTCATAATAAACCTTAAGCGGCGGCTTTATGCAATAGCCCGACTTGACGAACGGCAGCAACAATATGGTCATAGGCTTCACCAACCGGTGGTTTCGTTGGGGGTCGGACCGTGTTTGCCTTTACGCGACCGGCAAGCATCATGGCGGTTTTCATCCGTGCATGGGCATCACCCGTAGGTTCACCGCGGCCGTAAACAACATCTTTTAAGGGAAAAATCCGAGCCTGAATGCCTTGCGCCGTTTTGAGGTCTCCTTCCTGTACCGCTTTGTAGAGTGCTGTAATCATCTCCGGGATAAACGATGCAAAGCCTACGAGCGCACCATCGACTCCCTGAACCATGGAGGCGAGTAAGTACTCATCATGACAGGTCAGGATGGTACATGTCTCATCTGCGCCACGAATGGCGAGAATGTCTCGATCGTATTTAGACATTTCCCGGGTCCCCACCTTAAACGTGGTAACCCACGGCAGGCGAGCAAGATTCGCCAACAACTGCGATGAATATCTGGCTTTTGTCCATGACGGATACACATGAACGACAAGATTAATATTCACCGCCTCACCGATTGCTGAAAAATAATCGATAACATGTGCTTCACGCATGCCGAATCTCAACCACGTGTGAGGCGGCATGACCAACAACCCCGATGCACCCGCATCTTTTGCCATTTCAGCATGTTCTACTGCTTCTTTAATACCTTCACAACAAATACCTGAAATTACCGGTAATTGATCTGAAACTTCA
>JAHEHB010000010.1 GCA_024644775.1 Deltaproteobacteria bacterium | reverse complement strand
TTCGAACGGTTTTTGGGCAGAGCAGGATAGCGCGACCCATTGGCCATCTTTGGTCTGATAACTGTTCCTGGGTGCCGTATAGCTGAGTTCGTTTCCCTTGGGTTGAGGAATCTCGCCGGTAAGATAATAGGATAAAAAGTCCGGACCCAACAGACCAAACAGGGGCTCGTACAACGACACATCAATGATTTGCCCCCCTTTTTCTCCACGTTTTTGGTTGCGGAGTGCAATAAGAAGCGCAAATGCCAAATGGAGTCCGGCGATGTAGTCAGCCAACGCCATTGGTGGATTCGTGGGAATCCCTCCTGGCTGCGCATTCAAATAGGTATATCCGCTGTAGCCTTCCGCCAACGTCCCAAAGCCGGGCCTCGATGAGTAGGGGCCGGTTTGTCCATAACCGGATATTTTTCCGATGACGAGCCCCGGATTTTGCTCGAGCAGCCTATCGGTAGCAAAGCCCAACTTATCCAACGTGCCGGGCCGCATATTCTCAATAAGCACATCTGTTTTCTCAATCAGTTTTAAAAATATTTGTTTTCCTTCAGACGATTTTAAATTAAGGGTCACCGGATATTTGTTTCGCCCGATGACCGACCAAAAGGGGTGAATCCCTTTTTCCTTTACCACACCCCACGCGCGAAGGGCATCCGGCATCGCAGGATTTTCTATTTTGATGACTTCCGCTCCCATATCTCCCAAAAGTGTTGCCGCAAAGGGGGCTGCAACAACCGTCGAAAGATCGATAACGCGTATATCTTTCAACGGAAGGCCGTCGACATTTTCTTTGATTCGTTGTTTAGAAATAAAATCGTCTAAATCTCTCATTGTGGGCATTCTCCTTGCGAATCGGTAACGTCATTTGTAATGTGTCATGGGTCATTTGCGCAATCGCTGAGTATCCGGTGCATCGTATGATTTTCCAATGACGAATGACATTCTGCATACTAGTCCGACCCTATTCAAATCGGTATCATCAGAATGAGCCGGATATGGGACAAAATTTTTATCAATCCATTTCAATTTCCAGCTCGAGCAGACCAAAGGATAGGGATTTTCCGTGCACATCCAGATCGAGCGCTGCGGACACCCCTCCCTTTCGCACACCATTCAATACGAAATTAAATCCATGCAGACTCGGAATTTCGTACCGAACAACATTTCCGCTGACGATCCCCTCAAAATGGGTTTTAACAAGATCTGCTGTGATCTGTTTTCTTATCAGCTCATAATGGCCTTCCTCATAAGGAAACAGGCAGATGTTGTTACTTTCACCCTTGTCGCCGGCCCGCGCATGAGCGATCTGATGAAGCTTAACCCTTTTTTTCACTTATTTCACCTCCCTTATCTGCATGGAAATGTCAATCATGTCGCGGGGGATCGTCGTCGAGTAAACGGCAATTACCGGGCGAATGGTTTTTCGGGCACCGGCAGGCCCTGCCGGACCATTTAAAAAAAGGGATTCCACTTCATCGCCCACAATCTTTGCTTCTTTTTCGGTATCGACTTTTGCCACAACCCGCAATCTTGCTTCGAAAGGTTCCGGGGCGTATCGCTCAGCCAGTTGACCGAGAATGGCACTGTAACCGATACATTCTGTCTTTAATTGTTTGGAATGCAATTTTCTTTTGTTAAAGCGATGCAGAATGATGCTCTCGGCCAGTTTGGCACGTTGAAGCGCATTGGGACCCGCGTAGGAGATCTCTCCCTCACCGATAAATCCATCTTCTACGCCTAAAGACACTTTTAGTTTTTCCGGTCTTGGTTTGCCGGTTGCATTGTCAACCATCACTTGATCCGGACCGATTTGAGACAGTGTGACTCGGGAAAAATCTCCTGTGACATCCGGCGTAAGATAGGTAGAAGGATCACCGATCTCATAAAGAATCTGTTCTTTACAGGTTCGAATCGATACTTCACCGCCGGAACCGGGCGTTTTCGAGATAATACAGCGACCATCTTCAAATACTTCTGCAATGGGGAATCCGACATTCAATAAATCCGCAACATCCTTATATCCCGGGTCGGCAAAAAATCCTCCGGTAACTTGAGCCGCACATTCCAACAAATGCCCGACGGCCGTACCGGCTCCAAGATGGTGCCAATCGGAAAAATTCCAACCAAACTCAAACGCAAGCGGTGCGAGGGCAAGAGAAGGATCTGCCACACGCCCTGCAATAATGACGGTTGCTCCTGCTTTCAGTGCCGGCAGAATCGCTTCAATGCCAAGATACGCGTTTGCCGAAACGATCCTGTTCTTCAAATCGGATACCGGCTCGCCGGTTTCCCACACAATTTCTCGGGAATTAATTATTTTCTCTAATACATCGTCTCCTGTGACGGCCGCGAATTTGATCGGCTTCGCGTGAATGGATTCTGCAATATCAATGGATTTCTGAAAGGCAGCGTCAGGATTGGCGGCTCCCAAATCGGATATCATCACCAAACCTTTCTTTGCGCAGAATGGAAGAATCGCCTCCATTCTCTCTTCAAGCATCGCCCCATAACCTTTAAGGGGATCTTTATTCTTTTCTAATTGGGCGATGGCGATGGTGCGCTCCGCCAAACATTCAAAAATAATGTATTTTACATCTCCCTTCTCCGCGACATCGATCGCAGGATCGATCCGATCGTTGGAAAAACCGGCACCGGCGCCAATTCTTACCGATTTCATTTCTGTTTGACCCATTTTAAATTATGGTTGTAAAGAAAGACCCAGTTGTTTACTGGAATTAGGCTTTGGAGGTGATCCGATTCGTGCGCGTGTGACTGTTTGAATGCATTAGGAAGCGTTACATCGAACAGCATGAAAGTGCTGCAATAGACCCTAAATATTGAACTTGTCATGATACTTTGTTTGTCTCGAAGCTCTGTTCGGTGTTACGCTCCCTTATGCGCGAGTTTCACACGTCCGCGAATCGGATTATCTCCAAAGCCGACATGGCTCGACTTGTGCTTTCTATATTACCAGATTTTAAATTATAACAGAATAAACGCTTTATTTTCCTAAGAGTTCAGATAACGTCTTTACATCGTCTATCTTATCCAAAGCCCGGACCTGATCAATGATACGATAAATTCTTTCTTTTTCAAAAACCGGACCGGCCAGTCCCTGGAATTTTTCTATGATCTCATCCCAGGTAAGCGGATTCTCCGGATCACCCTTGGGATACTCGATATGCAACGAAAACTGCTTTCCGTCTTTTGTCTGAAGGGTTACACTCGCAGGCCATTTTTGTGGAAACGCTGTTTCCAGGTCCGGATCCTCTTTGCAGACAACGCGATCCATCAATAATTTTACCTGAGATGAACGAAGGTTATCGAGCGTGTATTCATCCAAGGTTGCCTTGCCATACAACATTGCTACGGCAGCGCCAAAAGGCATGCTAAATTGAGCATCCACAATGGTCTCGGGATTATACTTCTTTTCTTCGGGTATAACCACGAGAGCGAAACCGGTTTTTAGAACCCCCAACGTAACTTTTTCGACATCATTGGCTGTCAAAGCATTTTCACGCATCAGTGCCAATACACCATCGATGGGACCCTGTTTATACCGGCAGCAGGAATGGGGTTTAATGCTCGTTTTCATCACTTCATAGGGATTTCCCCAGTTTTGAAGAATTTTCTTTCGATCCGAGTTGGGCGTATACGCATGCAGGAATCCGAATTTTCCTTCAAGAATTGTTTCAGGCCCTGTAAAACCCTCACGGGCAAGAAGTGCCGCCATCAAACCACTGTGTGCGGACCATCCCGGGTGCAATCGCTTGGTAAACGATCCATCGGCTAAAAATTCCAACGAGCCGGAAGCCTGACTTCCCGCGATGCCAAGCGCCCTTTTTGTCTGCAAAACATTTAATTTCAGTATCTTAGCGGCGGTAATTGCGGCGCCAAAAGTGCCGCAGGTGCCTGTCGGGTGAAAACCCTGAGCGTAGTGGGCCGTGGGGTTCATTGCAATCCCCAGCTTCACCATCGCTTCATAACCGGCCACAATGGCCTCGATCATTTCTTTACCACTACAGGGTGAGAGATGCGCAGCAGCAAGGGCTGTGGTCATAACCACAACACCCGGATGAAGAGATGCCGCATTAACGACATCATCCAATTCAATGGAGTGTGCGGCGGTTCCGTTTGCAATCGCGGCATATGGCGGATTAAGTCTTAACTCAGTTCCAATAACAATGGCTCCGTCTCTGTGTGTACCTATTTTTTCAAACAGAGAATGAACCGGAGCGCTCGATTCATTTAACGCTCCCCGTGCTGCAACGCCTATATAGTCGAGAAGAAGATATTGGGTCCTATCGACGACATCTTCGGGTAACATACTAAACGTTAAATCGTGACATTTTTGAGCGAGTTGCTTGGTTTCTTCCATGGCGTCACCCCTTAAGGTTTATTCTTTAAGTTTGGATTTTGGTTAGCCATTCAGCTTTGAGCTTTTTATCGCCTATAGGTTTTCACTCCTGCATCATACAGATCACCGCCGTGGATATCATTGGCTACAATAACCGGAAAATCTCTTACCTCCATTTTTCGTATGGCCTCTGTACCCAATTCCGGATAGGCTACAATTTCCGCGGAGAGTATACTACGGGCAATGAGAGCGCCTGCACCACCGATGGCTGCAAAATAAACCGCCTTGAATTTCTGCATTGCTTCCCGGACGTCTTGATTCCGTGCACCTTTCCCGATCATTCCTTTCAAACCTTTTTCAATGAGCAATGGTGCATACGGATCCATCCGATAACTCGAAGTGGGCCCTGCAGCACCCACGGGTTTTCCCGATTTTGCAGGTGTCGGTCCCACATAGTAGATCACCTGTCCATTCAGGTTAAACGGAAGCGGTTCACTTTTATTTAGCAATTCTACAAGTCGCTGGTGGGCGGCATCTCGTGCCGAATAAACAATGCCGTTGAGCACCACCCGGTCGCCAATTCGAAGGTCTCCCAGATCTTCCGTTTTTAACGGTGTTGATAACTTAACGGTGCGGTCCATATCCTTGGTTCCTTTTCCTTACAGTTCCACCTCTTTGTGACGGGATGAATGACATTGAATATTGACAGCAACCGGAATACTGGCAATATGGCACGGCACGGTGTCAATGTGAACAGCCAGTGCAGTGGTCCGTCCTCCCAGTCCCTGGGGACCGATGCCAAGACGATTGATTTCTTCCAACCACTCCTTTTCCATACGATCCAATTGTGAATCCGCGTTTTTACTGCCGACAGGTCTTAGCAACGCTTTCTTTGCAAGCAATGCTGTTTTTTCAAAAGTTCCACCAATTCCCACTCCCACAATAATCGGTGGGCACGGTTTTCCGCCGGAATCCTTCACCCGCTGAACCACGAAATCTTTAGCGCCTTCTATCCCATCGGCGGGGGAAAGCATCACAACCTGGCTCATATTCTCTCCACCGCCCCCCTTTGGCGCGACAACGATCTTGAAACGATCGCCTGGCACAACATCAAAATGAATCATGGCCGGTGTGTTATCACCGGTGTTTTCCCGAGTAACGGGATCACAAAGGCTTTTTCTCAAATAGCCTTCCCGGTAGCCCTGCCGCACGCCTTCATCAACAGCCTCTTTTATGGCGCCTCCCACCACATGAACCTCCTGCCCCATTTCCACATATACAACGGCAAGGCCGGTATCCTGACACATGGGAATCTGTTCTTTTTTTGCAATGCAGGCGTTTTCGATGAGGTGTTTGAGAATATCTTTACCAATGGGAGACTCCTCCTTAACCAGCGCCCGCTTAAACGCATCGAGTACATCCTCCCCCAATTCGGTGTTGGCACGAATGGAAAAATCCCGAATCGCTTTAACAATATCGTCTACGTGAATTTCCCGCATGATCCATCCTGTTCAATTTAGTACCTATCTATCAAAATCGCATCATATTTGCGAAGGATTTATCTAACGAAATATTTACGCCACCAAGACACGAAGTGAAATTATAACAAAAAGCTATTGTTTGTGTCTTTGTGCCTTTGTGGCTATGCTTTCCGGTTTATCCGGGTTGGGTATGACTAACCCGACGCCGTAGCCACCTTCAGCGATCGGTAATAGCTATCGACATTGTAGATGGCTGCCAGTGGATTATGCCCCAATAAACGGTCTTTTACAGCAAAAACGGTGCAAGGAGCTTCGGAATATTTCAAAAACAGAGAATCATGACCCACACACAAGCCCATCATGATGTTAAACTCGGTTTTTTCATCATTGAGCACAAACGCTTGGGCGATGGGGTTACACATCGATTCAAAGCATCCGATTTTGATTTTTTGATCATCCTGAACACCAATCATCTCTTTTGGAGCGCGCCCTATTTTACAAAGCCCTGAAACCATATCAAAGTCATTGGCCGCAAGAAGGCTCTCAACAACTTTGGCCTCTTTACGCAAGCCGATACAAAACACCAAACCCAGCTTTTTATAATTCATCTTTTTTGCAAATTCGATAATCTCCAAAATTCTCGGTTTTAGGGGTTTTGTTTGAGCGTATCCAAGCTCTCTATCTGCATAGCCTTGGCCTTCCTGGATGGATGCCTGCTTTGCAAATTCCAAATTCTCAGGTTTATTGAGTTCTTCAAACGCTTTTTCAATTACCGCTGCTTTGTTGATGGTTGGACAAAACGGCGGTGATTTGCCATCCTCTTCCTGGCAAAGCCGACTTGCCGGCTCATAGGGGCATTTTGCACATCCGGGGTGTTCTGTGTTCATCTGGTTACTCCTTTCAATTTTAAAGATTCATCATTCTTCTTGGTTTGTCTTAAATTTCCCTTCCTTGGCCAACGCGATAAAATGGGCCACATCGATCTCCTTTGGACACACAAACGAGCATGCTTGAGAAGAATGGCATCGGTACACACCATTGTCGCTATAAAGGATTTCCAAGCGCTCTTTCTTTTCTTGCTCTCGTGGATCCATCACCCGAACAATACTGGCCAGCATGGCGTTGGGCCCCAGAAAGCCTTTGTGGCTGCTCATACAGGCTGAAGCACAACAAAAGCAATTGATGCAACGGGTTGCATTTACATACTGCTCCAATTGATTTGGGGTTATGGCGTAAGCTTCTCCTTTTTGTTCTTGAGGGGTCGGTTGAATGATATAAGGCTTTACCTGATCGACCCGTTCATACGCCTTTTCAATATCCACCACCAAATCTCTCACCACAGGCGCAATATTCAGGGGTTCAATGGTAAAAGTGGTCGTTCCAAAATAAGCAACGGCGTTTTCCACCAGCAATTCACAGGCAAGCAGCGGCTTGCCGTTTACCCGTATCGAACAGGTACCGCATTGCCCGTGTTCGCAAGAGGAATTCCAGGCAAGCGTTGAATCCTGTTCTTCGTTGATTTTACGAAAAAGATCTACGAAACGAAGAATACGCCCAGCTTCAATCTGATATGCTTGTTTCCAAGATCGCCTTGAATCCGGATCATATCGATGAATGTTGAGGATAAGATTAAATGCGTTTTCCATTTATCGCCTTTTCTATCCGCGTTTAGTGTTGGATGTTCAATATTTTCTTTGAATGATTCCAAATTTATCGTAGTGCTCACCACGGGCTTCAAATAGACTCATATCCACCGGGCGCTTCCCGGTTTCAATCTTGTCGAATTCCGGCATGGATATCAATGTATGGGCGTTGAATTCATCCAAACGTTCCGGAAAATCTTCCCGGTAATGGGCCCCTCTGGATTCTTTTCGGTTCAGAGCAGCCCGAGCGATTACCATCGATACGGACAACAGGTTGTCCAGTTCCCAGCGCTGGATAAGCTCCGGATTCATGATAGGATTTCTTCCGGATAATGCGGTTTTATCAACCCGTTCCTTAAGTTCCTTGATCGTTTCGATACCGTCCAAGATATCTTTTTCGGTTCTAAATACTCCCACTTTTTCCGTCATGGTCGATCTTAGCATCTCACGAATTTTTCCAAGATTATCTCTGTTGTTCACCTCAAAATATGAAGAAAACAGGGCCTCGCTAAATTTTGGTTTTACTTCCGGCAACGGGTGCGTAGATGCTTTTAGATATTCCAGCACGCGCTCACCCGCAAATTTACCCATCGTGATCAATTCTAAAATCGAGTTCGTTCCCAATCGATTAAAACCATGAAAACTTGCAGCGGCACATTCGCCAATGGCAAATAGTCCCGGAATCACTGTCCGCTCTCTGGTTTCGATTTCTCCAAATTCATTGGTAGGCATACCACCCATATGATAATGAACACTTGGTCGGACCGGACAAAGATCGGTTTTGGGATCGAGGTTCACAAATTTTTTAAAAAAACCGCTTACCTCTGGTATCTGCTTGTCGTGGATACTCTCTGGCAGATGGCGTAAGTCGATCCAGACATGTTCGATCTGATGATCCGGATTCAGAACGCCACGACCCTCACGAATTTCGGTTTCGATGGCCCGAGCCACCAAATCACGGGGAGCCAATTCTTTCATTTTCGGTGCATACTGCTCCATGAAAGGCTCTAAATCCTTATTTCTCAGTATCCCGCCAACGGATCGCAAGGTTTCACTGGCCAAAATCCCAGGTCCTACAATACCCGTCGGATGAAACTGAACGGCTTCCGGATCCATTACCGGAAGACCTGCCCGGAGAATCAAGGCGAGCCCGTCTCCGGTATTCTGGCGGCAGTTGGTGGTAACTTTAAAGACCTGTCCGCATCCGCCACTGGCAAAAACGGTGGCCTTGGCCAAAATTCGTATAAACGCTCCGTCTTTCTGTTTGAATACGATGCATCCGGCACACTGTTGATCTTTGAAAAGCAGCTCGGTGGCGATGGTTTGATTCATAAAGGTGATGCCACGTTTCAGGGTTTCACCCCAACCGGTGTCCATGATCCCCTTTCCGGTTCGGTCAGCTTCAAAAACAGCCCGATAAGCAAAAGTTTCACCGAAATTTACGGTATGTCCACCGAATGTTCTTTTACTCAGATCTCCTTGGTTGTTCCGGCTAAGATGCATTCCCCTGTGTTCCAGCCAAATGATCTGTTCCCAAGAGGCCTCACTGATTTTTTTAATCACATTTTGATCGGCCATGCAGTCCGATCCCTTCCACGTATCAAACATGTGATAAATAGTTTTATCTACAGGATCTTTGGGGTCGACGGCAGCAAGGCCTCCCTGTGCTGTTGATGTATGTGATTTTTGAGGATGAGAAACCTTGGTTAAGGCGATCACTCGGGTTTCCGGTTTTTTTTCCAATATCTCCGCCGCACATCGCAGGCCGGCGCCCCCCGCACCAATAATGAGGACATCACAGCGAATGGTAGAAGATACTTCTAAAAATTTCTTCATATCCTTTACAATCCTCTTTCATTTGAATTGAATGATTGCCCGGGTGTCCGTTGACCAGTTAGCCGGTTTGCCCGTTGGCCGGTTTGTCGGTTCAGGCGTTTATAAATTTGCATATTCTTTTAGATGCAACGTTGTCCGGTGTTAGATTTATGATCTCTTAAATATCTTATTAAACCATCGATTATCATTCGAACCTTTGCACAGTGTTTATAATGTCCAAACAGCTATGCTTACTTAATCCTATATCAGGATCGCTAGCTTCACTCCGACCCACGCAAACAGAACTATCACCCCGTAAATTACCAGAGAACAAACGTTTTGTAGGGATTTAGAGGAAATATAGTCCTTTACCATTGATAAAAGTCCATATCCGCCGTGGAAAAAAACACCACCGACAAGGCCTATATCGACAATTTTAATAAAGATATTCTGCATCCTGGCAATCACAACACTCGCTTCGTGACCGGTGCTTATATTCAAATGCATAAATAGCATGTGTGCCGGAATCATTATCAGTAAAAAACTACCGGTAATTCTCTGCAATTTCCAGCCGAGTGAAATACCGGAATTCCAAATCTGCATCGCGACCACATATCCCAAAATGGAAGCAATAAGCAGGGCGGTTAACCAAAAAAAGCCCGGTGTCACCGTTTGGTTGCCAAACACCATCATGATTCCCAAGAGTAGAATATATAAAATTCCAAGGACCCAAACCCATCGAATGACTGTGGGGTCTTTTCGGGCGCCGAAAATCTCGTAGAGAATCAACCGGCCGCCGTTGAAGGCATGAAAAATAACCGGAATCGCCAGTGCCCATTCAAGTACGAGAAACACTGATAAACGTAAAAACTGCATTTTTGCGTCATATGCTTCAGGTGCCCTTAAAAATGATAGGGTATAAATATGAAACAGTACATAAAGTACCAGAAAGATGCCGGTGGTTCGATGGAGCCAGGCCAGCACAAACGGCCAACCCCTTGTTTTCGAATAGAACGATATCATCGGTAAGCGTTCTAATTTTGGAACAATCAGCGCTTCAACCCGCCGGAAAACAGTATCTGTGGTCACTCGGTATCCCTCCTGAATCGATCTGCATTATTATCACAAAAAACACGAGACAACTACAATTTGAATCCTATCCGCCTTAAGATGCATTCCGTTGCGATTCGAGGTACGCCAAGAATCGCCAATACGCCTCCTCGATATGCAATTGCACCAGTTCCCCGATGATCTCCGGCTCTGAGGCGGGATTTTGAAAAAGCGTGCAAATCTTTTGATGAACGGCAAGAGATTTTCGAAGATCCTCCTGATAGTATTGATACGAAAACCGATACCACAAGCTGTGCATCCTCAAGGTTTGCAAAATATCGATAAGCACCGCATTATACGATGCATCGATAAAGGTTTCGTGAAATTTAAGATGATATTTCCAGTAGTTCTTAGTATTGTGTGTTTTGACGGCCGCTTCCATTTTCTGAAGCGCGTGACCCAAGTCCCGTTTGTCATGATCCGTCATTTTTTGAAAGGCTTCTTTGGCTGCCAACCCTTCCAGCACGGATCGGACCGGAAAGTTATCCTCAATATCTTTTCGAGTGATGCGCTTAACAAGTGTGCCTTTACGAGGCACAATCACAACAAGGCCTTTTTTTTCTAAATCTCTAAAGGCTTCCCTCAGTGGAGAACGGCTGATACCAAACTTTTTCTGAAGCTGTGCTTCAATCAGTTTATCTCCGCCTTTGAGAACTCCCTCCAGAATCGCATCACTGAGGATACGAGATACTTGCTCGGCCAATACGCTCGGTTTTAAATCAATCTGTTCAATCTGATCTGTCGGCATACTAAACCGTTTTTAAGATATAACCATTTGTTATTTATATATATTATGGTTTCAAAGGGAATCAATAAACAACGAAACAACCCTTTCTGTATTTTGTCGACCGTCGACCTTTCTACAAGTAACGACCCCTTATGTCAAGGGAAATTGGATAAATCACCCCGTCTTTTTGCATCCAGCAACAAAAACGATGGGAACTGTTTTTACGAGAATCCGATGCAGGTGATCGGTCCATACTGCCATATACGATCGGTTTGTTAAAACGATGGTGTTGAAGAAAGTGACAATGCGTGTGTAGTATGGGATCTTGCCCTGTAACTTTACGAGGTTTCATACGTTTTATAAGCAGATGAATAATTTTGACGCATTTTATCGGACACATCGAGAAAAACTGTTTGCGTATCTTTTGCGCAGAACCGGAAACTATGAAATTGCAAAAGATATCATGCAGGAAAGCTTTACGCGACTGCTTGGACATTATGGACCGGATCAACAAAAACCATCCCTTCTGTTTACAATCGCACGAAATGCAATTTTGGATCACTCACGAAAATTACGCCGAAATGAACCATTTGAAGAAGGCCAGAATAACCCGTCTTCCATAGATCCTGAACAGCGTCTTTTGATCCGGGAATCCTACCGACAGGTGCTTTCCGCGATGAAACAATTAGAAGAAACAGAAAGAGACATCCTTGCTCTCGTTGTCTCCAGCAAGTTTTCATACCGTGAAATTGCGCAACTAACCGGAACCAGTGAAGTGAATGTGAAAGTGAAAGTTCACCGTGCGCGCACAAAGCTTAAGAAAATTCTCCAAGGAGATAAAGAACAATGAATTATTTAATCAGCATGTTTATCGATGATGAATTAGACATGGATGAAAAGATCACATTCGTTGAAACCCTTCACGAGGATATGACCTTTACCGAAGAGACCCTAGCGCTGTTACATCAGGAAAAACTGCTCCGTTCAGATATGACGGATCGTTTACCGAGTGTTGATCTCAAATCTTCCCTTAATTGGAAAACAGCATGGAAAATAGATTGGCGAAGAAAAGTCTTTTCATTTTTACGACCAATCGGGGTCGCTGCCTCAGGGGTTGCGGCGGCGGCTATGATTCTGCTTTTTTTTACGCCGTCCTCAAAAATCTGTCCGATAGAAAACCGATTCGTTATTTATCGGCCGGATGTCAAACAGGTGGAGATCACCGGCAGCTTTACAGACTGGGAAAAACTCCCCATGCAAAAAATCGGCACCAGCGGGTACTGGGAATTAACCCTTTCTCTACCCGAGGGAGAACATAAATTTACCTATATTTTGGAAGGCACAAAAAGAGTCGCAGATCCAACCATTCCAGCTCGTGAACAGGATGATTTCGGAGGTCAGAATTCAATTCTTCAGGTGAGGAGAGAGACATGAACCGGTTAATATTTTTTCCTGCATTCTTCATTATTGGTTTAACAGCCTGTGCCGGGCATTCCTACAGGGTTAAGGACAACAACCTGCATATCTACCTAAAGGAGCCCAACGCCCAGACTGTTTACTTTTTGCACTCTTTGGATGGTTATGCCCCTCATGAAGCCAAAAAAATCGATGGACGCACGTGGGAGATCATTGTCCCAGCAAACACGGAATTCAAATACTTTTATCTTGTTGACGGCGTCCCTCATATACCCGCATGCGAATTTAGTGAAAATGATGATTTCGGATCCAAAAACTGCATTTTTGTGCCAGGGACGTAACCTTTTTCTTCACCGCACGTTCCAAGGTTAAAACACCAAGGATAATATTGGATGAGGAGGATGTTATGAAAAAATTTCTAACAATAGCCATTGTCATCATGCTTCATGTGCCTTTTGCTTTTGGCGATGAAGTCGATCAGGGTTTGTCTAATATGGCCACGGAGCAAATGAAAGTCAATACTCGGGAAATGATTGATGCTGGGGTACCGAGCGAAGATGCCATAAAGATTACTCGTATGATGGCTCAGAACCGCTTTAGACAGGAGCATACCCTGAAAGTGCAGCAGATTCTCGTGTCGGCTGTACAAGAAGATTTACCCATAGAACCCTTGATGAACAAGGTCTATGAGGGTATCGCAAAGAATGCTCCTGATGAAATCGTTGTTAGGGCCATGGAAAAAACAAGGGCCCGCCATTCCTTTGCATACCGACATGCGAGAAGAATTGCAACGGATAGCGCTCGTGTGCAGGGTATCGCAAATGCGGTTTCGGGAAGTCTTTCAGCAGGTATGGATTACCCGGATGCGGATAGAATTATGGAGAGTATCCGTGTGAGGACACGCCAAATGACCCAAAATCGTATCGAGGAGCTCACTTTAGAGTCATTCCTTGCCGCCCGGACGATGACACGCCTGGGTGTTCACACAGGTTCCGCCGCCGATGTGGTCTGTACTGCATTACAACAGGAGTATAGCGCCCGCGAGATGAAACAAATGCAAAATTCCTTTGTGGAGCGCGCCAGAATTGGCTCCCCTGAAAAAGTTGCACATCAATACCACAATGCGATCGGACAGGGTGAACGGGCACGAAACCTCGGGGCGAATACAAAAGCTGGAGGCGTTGGTGAATCCGGTGAACCCGGAGAATCTGAAGGATCTGGTGGTTCCGGTGGTTCTGGATCTTCTGGATCCGGTTCCGGAGGCTCCGGTAACACCGACGGCGCTGGCGGGGCCGGCGATTCCGGTGGCGCCGGCGGATCCGGGTCTTCTGGATCCGGTTCCGGGGGCTCCGGTAACACCGATGGCGCTGGCGGGGCCGGCGATTCCGGTGGGGCCGGCGGATCCGGGTCTTCTGGATCGGGTTCCGGGGGCTCTGATAACGCCAATGGCTCCAGCGGCGGAGCCGGTGGTGGTTCCGGTAGTGGCGGTGCTGGTGGGGGATCGGGTAGCGGTGGCAAAAGATAGGTCATAAACACTTCCATTTTCACACCGCTTCATTGTCAGTGGCGGTCATCTACTGCTCAGACAAGCGCTATGGTATCTTCCGGAAGAGAAGCATCAGGAATGAGTGTAATCGAGGCAATATCAAATGTATCTTTTAGTCTCATGATATTCTGATTTTTGTGTCCGCGCATCTTCGAAACACTGTGGGGATGGACCTTGATGCAAACAACGTCTGATAAACACCGTGTTTTTTTTAGCAATTCTGAAACCATGTCAAAAAATAATTCAGAATACACGAGATCCCCGAAAGCAGGATGATAGGGACCGGCCAAAACGGTGGAATCCGCATCCAAATCTTCGGTAGCTTGAAGTCCCATTCGAATTACAGAAATATCGTTTTTTTTTAGTAACTGATAACAGGCTTTCACACGCCACACAGCATTTTCAAGGCTCAAGGGACGATAGCGTCCTTCAAGATACCATTTTTCAAGCGGACTTCCTTTTAAAACAACCGTTGGATAAATCCGAGCAAAATCCGGATGAAGATCGGCAACGCGGTTTCCCGTCAAAAGCGATGACGTTTCATCCTCGCCCGGAAGTCCCACCATTATCTGCAGACCCACTTCGTATCCTCGAACCCTCAAAAGAGCCACCGCCTTCTCGGTATCCTCCGCGGTATAACCTCGCTTTACCAAGTTTAGGACGGTATCATCCATGGATTGAACGCCCAACTCAATAGTTTTGACGGGAAATTCATCCAGCAAATTAAGCCGCTCGTCTGTGATGGTGTCCGGACGGGTGGAAAAACGGATACCGTCTAGGGTTCCAGATTGAATAAAGGGCAGCACTTCATCAAGCAATGATCGGATCTGTTTCGGCGTGAGCCCCAAAAAGTTTCCACCATAAAAGGCGATTTGAATGCTGGTTCGCTGTTTTCTTTTAAAACAAAGGAAATCATCGATTCTTTTTGGGAGCGGAGTCGAGGAGTGAAGCGTTGTATTTTCTCCGGTAATCGCTGTTTGGTTACAATAAACACACTGATACGGACACCCTCTATGGGGGATAAAGACAGGAATAATAAAGGGTTTTTCCACGCTTTCTTTCACAATGGATTTCTCAAAATGTGCAAAGCCTTGCGTGCAGCCTCTTGCTCCGCTAGTTTTTTGCTCCTGCCGTTGCCTTCGGTAAGAATCTCTCTTATCGTCATTTGAACGCTAAATGTTTTGTCGTGATCTGGACCGCTTTCGCTGATTACCCGGTAGTTCGGCATCTCCATCTGTGTGGTCTGTACAAGCTCCTGCAATTGACTCTTGTAGTCCTGATCGGCCATCGATATCCCTTCCGATAGAATCAGGTTCGAGAATCTCGATTCTATGAGCCGAAAAGCGGCATCAAATCCACCGTCCAAATAAACAGCAGCCAGTAACGCTTCAAACGTATCTGCCAATATCGAGGATTTGTTATATCCGTTTGTTTGAAGTTCTCCTTTTCCGAGCATGATATGGGCACCGAGATCGCATTGCCGGGCAACCGCCGCAAGTTGATCCTCATTCACCAATCGAGCACGCATCCGGGAAAGCTCGCCCTCCCTTAATTCGGGATAATGACGCATCAGTAAGTGTCCCACGATCAAACTCAAAACCGCATCGCCAAGAAACTCAAGCCGTTCATTATCTCGCATACCCGACAGAACCTGCTCGTTTACAAAAGAGCTATGTCGCAGGGACTCTTCAAGAACCGCTTTGTCTTTAAACGTGTATTGTATTTTTTGTTCCAATTCAACCAGGTTTGATATCTCCATCCGAAAACTCTTATTATGTGCGCATTTGTGGAATGAAAAGAGATGAATGAATGTTTAAATCACCTCTTGTTTGCCAGGACGATCAAAACATTTAATAATTTCCTCATAAAGCTGATACGGAACAAAAAACGAACCCCTCCCGCTCCCCATTTCGATGTCAGGATTCACATTACCATGAAAATCCGTCCCCCCGGTCATCAGCAAACCAAGGCGATTTGCAAGCGTCGCATAAAAATTCGTTTCATCACGGGGATGATCCGGATAATATACCTCCAATCCTCCAAGCCCGAGATTTTTCAGGTGAAATAAAAGTTTTTCGAATGCATCGGTGTCATTTGTTCTCAGTAGATACGGATGCGCTAACACCGCGATACCGCCCGCACCGTCAATCGTTTCAATTGCGTCAGCGCAGCTCATTCGATGTTTATCGACATAGGCAGGTTTATCTTTTCCAATGTAGGAATCAAACGCTTCATCTATGGATGCGACAAAACCCTTTTTTACCATCAGTTGTGCGATATGGGGCCTTCCTAATTGGCTCTCGCCAAATTCTTCCTGAAGTTTTTCTAAAGAAATATCGATGCCGAGTTGCTTTAAACGGTCAATTATCTGTGGATTTCTATTCTTTCTTGCAATCTGTAGCCTTTTTAGTGCGCGATCCAAGATAGGATCTTCCAACCGAATGCCATATCCTAATATGTGAAAACTGCCTGACAAAAAAAAGGATGGCGGTGCGGACGCACTAATTTCAACACCACTTAAGAATTTTACGGTGGAAGGAATTCCGGCGTGAATTGCTGCCCGGGAGCCTTCAAGCGTGTCGTGATCGGTAATGGAAATCGCTCTTAGGTTAAGATGACAGGCACGTGAAATAATCTCAGAAGGGGACAGCGTACCATCTGATGCATTGGAATGTATATGTAGATCAATCTTCGCAAGATCTTTATATCCCAAGCGCTTTCTCTAATGCCTCCTCTTTCGTTTTACACTCAATACACTGGGTCGTAACAGGCCTTGCCTTCAATCGCTTTATTGAGATGTTTTCACCACAGGATTCACAGATGCCGAATGTTCCATTATCCATACGCACAAGCGCTTTTTTGATCTTTTTTATCAGCTTACTTTCCCTGTCTCGAATTCGAAGCAAAAAATTTCTGTCTGCTTCAAGCGATGCACGGTCTGTTGGATCGGGGAAGTTCTCCTTCGGTGCGGTCATACCGGAAACCGTATCATCTGCCTGTTCCAGAAGTTCTTCCAATTGACCGGTTAAAAGCTTTCTAAAATATTCCAAATCCTTTTTTTTCATCTTTCGTTCCTTTAAAACACATGTTTCTTTCTTTTGAAAGCTTTGCTTTGAATTCATGCAAACAAAAAGAGCGTTTTTAGCACATCAATATAACTCTGTAAAGCAGAAAGTATATGCCGGGTGTCAGGTTTCGGGTTTCAGGTGTTCCGCCGCAGGTGGATCAAAAGCAAGAAACGCAAAAACTGAATATTGAAACCTGAATCCGGTAAATTGAACCAACAGCCTATAATCATACTCGTATATACGTATACACAAATAAATCGGTAAAATCGAAATTATCTTAAGCTCCTAAAGCTGACCTTCTTTTTTTAGCAATTCATAATACCACAATGAAAATTCGAACATTCCGCGATACCGATCATTTTCATTTATTATACCCAAACAGATGTCTAAAACCCCCCGACCATATTCATTGGAATAGTTGTCACCGGTTCGGGTCTGTAAAAATTCTCTGACAAGCATCTGCGTGGTGCGTTGGGTTTTTTCTTTTCGAATATCGATGGGATCTTTGGGTTTCTGAAATGGATCCCATAAATCGTACCCTTTTTTCAAAACCTGTTTTTGTCGTTTGGGAGACATCGTATCGAAAATAGCCCGTTTTCGTTTTTCCTCTGCGGGGGACAATTCAGTCATCTGTTACCCCTTACGTCTTGAGCGTTATCCTCAGCATTCGAAACGCCAAGATATTCTTCATTATATTCCGTAAGCAGCGCCATTGACACCGGAATAAGCATATCCGCCATCTTGATGTGGCCGGAACAAATCCCTTTAATCGTTTCAAGCGATATTTCATAAAGTTTGCGATGAAAGATATCCATCTGAACTGTCGGATAGGCGTTTCCCTCCTTAAATCCTGTCAGACCGCAAGTATGGCCCCTTCCTTTGATGGCGGTCGGAATGCCGTAAACCCGGCAAGTGATGGGGCGAAAGTCATATAGATCACATATTTCTTGGTTGTTTAACAGCGGACACCGTATCCGCTCTTTTGCCATAGCAGAAAGGACTGCTTCTTCTTTGGTGCCGCCGGCTGCAGCTCGGTAAGCATTTCGCTTGATTTTATATATCTTGCGATCGACGCTGTTTGCTTTTTCGATGATCCCAGCCCTCACCGCAGCATCAAGCTGTTTTTTAAAATGATGGTTGATGTAAATGGCTTCAATGAGTGTGATATCAAATAAAGCATGGCAACAATCCGAACATCCGATCTTGCATTTTATGCACTCCGGATAATCTGATTGAACACGCTTAAACGAATCTTCTGCAACCCGAACCAGCGCTTCATATTGTTTAAAGAAGGGCCCAAAATCCATATCCATGGTGACTCCTTATATTATTTTTTTAATGTTTCACGTGAAACATTTGTCGCCTTTGGGAGATAATAATGTCCCGCTAAAATAGGGACTGTGGCGCGTCAGTAACATACGGGTAGTGGCTTCACTTGCCGATACAAAATCTTTGAAAAATTTCTTCGATAATCGCACCACTAGCGGACAGTCCAAGAATTTCATCTAAAAAACCGACCGCCTCTTTCATATCCATAACAATGAGTTCTTCGGGTCGATTATCACGAAACCCGTCAAATGCTGAATGTGCAGCCTGAATGCATTTTTCAAGGCTTTGTTTGTGTCTCAAATTGGGTACAATGCCGTCTCCATTCCCCATGACCCCATTTTCGACAAAATCTTTTGCAATCAAATCCTTCAACGCATCGATTCCATGATTGCAAAGCGCAGAGGTCATAATGCGGGGCATTTCCCACGCACACGGGATAGGGTAATTGTAACGATTCTCAACCAGATCCGATTTATTTATCACTAAAATGGTTTTTTGTTTCTCAATGGCCTTGTAGATATCGTTGTCTTCATCGCTTAATGGTCGAGAGGCATCAACCATAAACAGAACGAGATCAGAAGAACGGATATACGCTTGGGTCTTTTGAATTCCAATGGACTCCACGAGATCGGTTGTACGATGCAATCCTGCTGTATCCGTTATGATTACCGGAATCCCTCGAATATCCAATGTTTCTTCTATCAAATCTCGAGTGGTCCCGGGAATGGCCGTCACGATGATCCGGTCCTTTTGAATCATGCGGTTTACCAAACTCGATTTGCCCACGTTCGGTCGTCCTACAACAGCCATTTTTATCCCGTCTCGATAGACGTGCCCGCTCTGGTATCTGTTCAACAGAGACTGTAAGGGCTGGATGACTGTTCGCTGCAGTGATTGAATGGAGGCACAAGTAGAGGATAGTTCCTCCATATCGTCGGGGAAATCGATGGTTGCTTCCATTTCAGCAAGCATTTCAAGCAATGCGTGTCTGATGGATCGAACCGGTTTCGCAAGCGCACCATTGAGCTGAGCGCCGGCGATTCTTAAGGATTTTTCAGTACGGGCATTAATGATATCGATAATCCCTTCTGCCTGGGTTAGATCGATTCGGCCGTGAAGAAATGCCCGTTTTGTAAATTCTCCCGGCTCGGCCAGTCTGGCACCCATATTCAATACTAACTCAAGAACCGCTGAAAGAACAACCATTCCGGAATGAGAGTTGATTTCAACAACATCTTCCCGAGTATAAGATCGCGGTGCCTTCATCACTGAAAGCAGAACTTCGTCAAGGACATTCCCGCTTTTAGGATTTATGATACGACCATGATAAAGCCGGTGAGATTCAAAGGATAACAAACCCGTCTCTTCTTCTTTGAAATCCGAACCGAATTTTCTAAAAATAGATGTGGCAATGGGAATGGCGGCATTGCCTGATATTTTAATAATCCCGATACCACCTTTCCCTACCGGTGTTGCAATCGCAGCAATCGTTGAATTGCCCATACTAAAAACCGTTTATCCATTATCGCGCTGAAATTCTTTTCCCCGAGCCCTTTTTTCTGGGATAGATCATCAGCTTCCGGTATGTACCATTTCCGAGGCTTTGAGTTCTAACTCCACTATCATTTTTTAGTGTCAAATGCACAATACGGCGATCGTGTGCATTCATCTGGCCAATGGTCATCGGTTTTCCGGTACGGACAGCCTTCTCAGCAAGACGGGTCGCAAGTTTTTCAAGATTGGTTTGACGCGTCTTTAAATATCCTTCAACATCCACCTGAACGCGTATTCTCTGATTATTTCCTTTGTTGGCGATCTTCTCAATAATATACTGGATGGCTTCCAGTGTTTGCCCCCGCTTTCCGATCAGAACCGCCGCATTTCCACCCTTAATATCAAAAAGAATATGGGAAGAATCTTTTTCCTCTATAATGGCTGCATCCGTAGTAATCGTGTCAATGATCCGTTGAAGTGCCTGTCTGGAAACCTCCACAGCTTCCTCGGAGATGGACGCTTCACTTTCCCCTACCGTATCTTTTTCGGCGAAAACCGTGTTGTTTTCTTCGAGGGTTTCAGCTTGAAGGTTTTCAACATCGTTTTCCTCGATTATTTGTGCATCTTCTTCTGGAAGTGTGACCCGAATTCTGGCCTTTTTAGAGCCAACAAGACCAAAGATCCCGGTCGAACCATAAGATAGGACCTCGTAAACCAACGCTTCCTTTTGGACGTTTAGCTCTTTGCATGCCTTGTCAACTGCAATTTCAACATTTTTCTCTTCAAATTCTAACACTGATGCCATATAGGACCTCCCTTGATAACGTAAACTGGGATTTTACAGGCGATAGTATCAATTTTGCGACACAGCCGACAACTGTACCCATTCAATCCAATCGCCAAAAAGATGTTCTCGTGAATTCGCACCATTAAGCAAGCTTTCTAGTAATATAATACTGCTGAGAGATAGACAAAATGTTATTTATCAGCCAATACAGTACAAGACCGGATGAAAAGTTAATAAAAATAAATGTAAATACAACCGGCATCAGCATCATCATTTTAGCCTGACTCGGATCTCCCGGAGAGGGTGTCATTTTCTGCTGCAGAAACATCGTAGCGCCCATGATGAGTGTAAGCACCGGAATACCGTAAGGTGGCTGCATAAACGGAATGGAAAAAGTAAACTGAAACAACCGGTCCGGCGCTGACAAATCGTTTATCCAACCAAAAAATGGCGCATGTCTGAGTTCAATGGCTTCATACAGCATTCGATAGAGTGCAAAAAACACCGGAATTTGGGCAATCATGGGAAGACATCCTCCCATGGGGTTGATTTTATAAGTTTTATATAAGCCCATAATCTCTTCATTCATTTTCTTTTTATCGCCTTTGTGCTTTTCACGAATTTCCGTCATTATGGGTTGAAGTTTTTTCATTTCGTTCATGGACTTATAACTCTTCACTCCCAGCGGCCACAGAAGAAGTTTCGTCATCATCGTCAGAATAATGATCGCGACGCCGTAATTTGGAATAATGCTATATAAAAAGTTCATCACCCAAAGGCAGGGTTTTGCGATAAAATCAAACATTCCAAAATTAACGGCTTTATCGAGCTCCCTGCCTACTCCCTTTAAGATCTTTACACTCTTGGGTCCAAAATAAAGCTCATAGTCAAAGGTGTGTTGGGTTCCGGAATTTATGGTTATCTCCGGCTGCACATGCTGAGCTTTCAAAATAGTATTCGAATCGATATATAGCTGCAGGTTGGATTCCACAACACTTGACGGTATGATACTTGTAATAAAATACCGGTCTTGAAGCGCTATCCACTGAAGGTTTCCCGAATAGATATTTTTTTCTGCAATATCCTTGATCTTTACTTCTTGAACTTCGTCGTTAATGAGAGCGCTGGGCCCTTCAAACCCAAAACGACTGTTCTGATCGGGCAACGTGTTTCGCAACGTCAGTGTCAAATTGTCCTTTATCGATTGACTCGATCCATTCTTTATGATGATGGAATGTTGAATCAGATACGTTTCCGGTGAAAACGCGAAGTGTCTTTCGAACGAAATACCCTGAGCCGACTGCCACCGGAAGATAAGCGTTTTTAGCTGGTTGGTCACATTGATGGTTTCAGACGCCGCGTCGGATATAAAAACAGCGTTTGCCAACTCCGGTATACTTTTTGAGGCAAAACCAAATTGAACCGTGCCCAAGGAAACACTTTCTGAAATCAGCTCTTTTAAGGGCGCGTCTTTGCCGGCCTGTTCACGAAAGTTTCGCAAAACAAAACTCGTGAAAACGCCTCCTTTTTCAGATATTTTTACTGAGTAAAGCGGGGTATTGACCGTAATTATTTTAGCCATTTTCTGGGGTTCGGTCGAATCGGTAGCCGTGATCGGAGCCTGCACTGGAGCCTGTTCTTTTACAGGTACATAGGGGGCTTCTGATACCATTTTCTTTTCTTTTGTTTGCTGTCCGGGTTGTTTAGTCGGCTCCTTTTCAACAAATAGAAATTGCCATATAAAGAAAACAAGAAATGAAAGTGCGATGGCTATAAATAACCGGGATTGTTCCATAATATTCTCCTAAAATACACGTGCAAATAATGAAAAACCAGCTTACAGCAGCACTACTTGCAAAGGTAATCGCTTCTATCGGAAAGGGTACAGACGGGTTGCGTTGGATTTCAATCTGGAACAGGATCTACTCCACCAGGATGGAAAGGATGGCATCGCAGAACTCTCTTGATAGTCAAAGATACCCCCTTGACCATTCCGAAACGGTCAACAGCCTGATATGCGTAATCCGAACAGGATGGATAAAACCGGCAAGCGGGGCCTAATACCGGGGAAATGATATACTTGTACGCTCGAATAAGTATTAGACAAAAACGTTCCATCGTTCAGTTGCCTCGACCCTTTTGAAAATATCCTGAAGGTATGAGGCTGCCTCTTGTGAAGACAGGCTCGCAGCCTTTTTCTTGGCAATGAGATTAATATCCCATCTACCTGTCATATGGTGCCTGTTTAACCGAAAATATTCTCTGGCAAACCGCTTGATCCTGTTTCGCGTTGCAGCCTTACCAACCCTTTTCGATACGGTAAGCCCAAGGCGAGTTCTGTCAGATCGTCCTGGACAGTATAAGGCGATGAAGTATTGATTTTGAATCTTCGCTCCGATCTTCGATAATCGAAGGAACTCGGATCGATTTAGAATCCTGTCTGCCTTGGTAAATGAAAATGTGCGCAAAAGACAACGCCCTCTGCAACTTATTCCAATCTGCTGGATAGTGCCGACAGGTACAGGTTGCCAAATTCTACACCGCTAACCGTTTTCTCCCCTTTGCTCTGCGCCTATTGATAATTCTTCTTCCCTGTTTCGTGGACATTCGTTTTAGGAAACCATGTTTTCTAGCGCGTTTGATATTGCTTGGTTGATACGTCCGTTTCATTGATAATTCCCTTTATTTCTTATTCCTCGCAACCGACTCCCATCGGCAGTAAAAAGCAGTAAACAATCTAAAAATAAATATTCTAATCAAATTTCTTCAATTATGTCAATAAAAAAGAATCCATGTGACCAATGGCCCGTCTTTACTTGTCGGTTTGAAGCAGAATTTCACTATTCCTTGATTACTTCAAAAATATCAAATTGCTCCAAATGAAATTGGCTATTCGGGTAGATAACAATTTGTTTTCCAATGACCCTTTCGGCGTGAGAGATGAGATGATTTTCTTCACCATGAAGAAGCTCTGCAATCTTGGGATTGACCTTGAGGGTGAGCCGTGCACCCATCATATCATGTGCCTGGCGGAGTGTCTCTCTATAAATATTGTAACAGAGAGACTGTTTGGATATTAGATAACCTTCTCCGTCGCAGTAAAAACAGGGTTCGCACAGCATTCGGTTCAGTGATTTCCGAATTCGCTTCCGTGTCATTTGTATCAAACCCATTTCAGAAATGGGAAGTACATGAGTTTTGCTCCGGTCCTTTTTCAGGGCTTCTCTGAGCGCATTGAACACCTTTTCTTGATTGGCTTTCTTTTCCATATCGATAAAATCGCAGATAAGAATGCCGCCAATATCGCGCAAGCGGACCTGATAGGCAATCTCTTTTACCGCTTCAAGATTTGTCTTTAGAATCGTCTCTTCCAGATTATGCGTCCCCACATATCGACCGGTGTTGACGTCGATGGCAACCAGTGCCTCCGTCTGATCAATGACAATGTATCCACCCGATTTAAGCCATACCTTCCGCTTGAGTGCCCGCGAAATGTCTGCTTCGAGATTATACGCATCGAAAATGGGTTCGCTGCCCTCATAAAATTCAACAGAGTCTTTTAAATTGGGGTTGAATACATCAAGGAATGAGAGAATGGACTCATATTCGGGTCGAGAGTCGACAATTAACCGATCGGCTTCATGGATTAACAGATCGCGCACAGCACGTAATGTAATGGTAATTTCTTGGTGCAATAAGGATAGTGCCGGGGCCCTCTTATATTTTTTTTGAATATTTTCCCACAAATCCTTAAGAAATCCCATCTCATAGACAAACTTCTCTTCCTGGATTCCCTCGGATGCCGTCCTAACAATATAGCCTAGATCATCCTCGCCCTTTAGTTCTGATACCATGCTTTTCAAACGGCTCCGTTCCGTTTCATCTTCGATGCGCCGGGAGACGCCGATGTGATCGGACGAAGGCATCAATACCAGAAACCGGCCCGGCAAAGAAACATAGGAGGTCACCCGGGCACCTTTGGTTCCGATGGGGGACTTGGCAACCTGAACCAAAATCTCTTGTCCGTCGGTAAGGAGGTCTTCGATGGGGACACGTCGATTGACCGGTGCAATCGCTGACACGTCATCGGATGGTTCTGAAATAAGTGATTCATCCGCTTCATAGTCGTTAAATTGCTGCACCAGCTCTTCGTAGTGGTCTCCAAAAACATCATCTACATAAATAAAAGCGGCTTGTTGCAATCCAATATCGATAAAGGCGGCCTGCATACCCGGCAGCACGCGCTGTACCCGGCCTTTATAGATATTTCCTGTAATATCAGCATTTTCCGGGCGTTCAATAAAAAGTTCTACAATCGTACCGTCCTCCAAAAGGGCTACCCGGGTTTCATGCTCAGTTACGTTGATCACAAGTTCTTTGTACATACCTTAACGACTTTCGCCTGTTTTACGTCCGCATCCGGGAGATTAAAAAGTTGGGTAATCACTTCCGAAGGCCGAACGGTTTTTCCAAAGTCCGATCTAAGCGTCAGTTCAAGCGCTTTTAAAGATTTTAATTTAATATCTGACACGATCTCTCTTAAATTAATCGTTTGTTTGTTCCCGCGCCGATTCTGACGATGATAAATCCATTGCGGGCTTGTAAAAAAGGACTCTAACCTCTTTTTATCAAAAAAGCCATCTTTTAGCATTACATGATAGGTTAAACGGGAGGGTTTCCTCCGGAAGGATTTCGCAGGTGCAACGCGACATGCCGTGACAGCCAAACCTTCGGGAACGTGTTCATTTAGGCGTTTTTTGATTTCATCTGGATCCGCGGCGTCCGAAACCGTCAAATAGCATAATTCATTTTCACTTTCCAAACCAATGGGAAGGGGATCTTCAAATGATATTTTCGGCAACGGATGAAATCCTTCAGAATATTTAATAGGAATACGTGATCTTCTTATGGCACGCACAATAATGTTCTGCAATTCCAGGTGTCCAAAATATTGCGCCTGCCCCAATTTTGAATAGGTGATTTCAAGGTCTTTATACTCGGGTTTTTGGATCCGATTTTTTCGCCTTTCTGGTCTTTCTCCGGAGGTGTCGGTGTCATTTGATTGAGAATCAAAATTAAATACAATGGGTTCTACGGTGGCAAAATCACAAACGCCGCAGTCGTGGCATCCATCCAAGCGACAATCTGAAGTGAGCTCACCCCTTGATGCGCGCTCCCATTCTGATTTGAGAAACGCCTTGCTCACCTTGGTGTCGATGTGATCCCAAGGCAGCGGCTCGGTCCATTCTCTCCCGCGGGTCGTGAAGAACGCCGCATCGATCGCCATATCAGATATTGCCGCCTGCCAGGCGGCGAACCGAAATTCATCACTCCAGCCGTCAAATCGGCATCCTTTATCGTAGGCATCGGTAAGCAGTCGCGACAGGCGTCGATCTCCTCTGGCCCAAAGACCCTCAAGGAAACTTACCTCAGGATTCTGCCATTTGACCTGAACACCGGGAATCTTCAGCGCCGCTTTCACCCAAGCGATTGTTTCTTTTGATTCCTCCAAAGAAATCTGAGAGGCCCACTGAAACGGTGTATGCGGTTTGGGAATGAAAACCGCCACACTCACATTGAGTTTGCGCCGCCGTCTATTGGTAGATTTTATCTTTCGAAGATCTTTGACTAGACCGACCAATGCATTTAAATCGTCTTTTGTTTCAGTCGGCAGCCCCACCATAAAATAGAGTTTGACCACCTGCCATCCCAAACGAAAGGCATCTTCAATCGTTTTGTAAATATCTTTTTCGGTAATGTTTTTATTAATGACATTTCGAAGTCTCTGGCTCCCCGCTTCAGGTGCAATGGTAAAACCTGTTTTTCGTATTTGTTTAATGAGTTCCATTAACTTCGGCGTGAGTGTGCCGGCTCGCAGTGAAGGAAGCGAAACGGCAATCTTGTTTGACGCTCCTTGGTCGATAAGTTGTTCCATAAGCGGTACGATGCAACCGTAATCTCCTGTGCTTAAAGAAAGCAGCGAGAGATTTCCATAACCGGTTAAAGCAAGGGAATCCTCTGCTTGGCCAAAAAGCGTTTCGGCAGATCGTTCCCGAACGGGACGGTAGATCATTCCGGCTTGACAAAACCGACACCCCCGGCTGCACCCTCTGGCCACTTCAAGTCGAAGGCGATCGTGCACGGGTTTCCCATAAGGGACAATGGGGGATTCTGGAAACGGGGCTTTGTCAAGATCAGACACAACGGCTCGTGTGACGGTCTGATATTCCGGATGAATCGGGGTCAATCGCTGAAATCCATCACTATTGAAACTTGGGTTGAAAAAAGAAGGAATATACACACCCTGAAGTTGCGACCACATTTTTAGCAATGCGTCTTTATCGTTACCGGATCCGGCTTTCCAATCCACCCACACGCTTGCCATCTCCAAAATAACCGCTTCTCCGTCACCGACAATGATGGCGTCAAAGAAATCTGCTACCGGTTCAGGATTACAGGTACAGGGTCCTCCCGCAATAATAAGTGGGGATGACCGGTCTCGTTGATTTGAAAAAAAGGGAATACCTGCAAGATCTAAGATGGTCAGAATATTCGTGTAGTTGAGCTCGTATAGGAGACTGAAACCGATGATGTCAAATTGGTTCAGGGGTATGCGAGACTCAAGCGATGCCAGCGGGAGCTGGGCAGATCGGAGATGCGCCTCCATATCACCGCCAGGCGCATACACTCTTTCAGCGGCAATCTCTTTCTGTCCGTTTAATATCGAATAGAGTATCTGCAGGCCAAAATGAGATGTTCCGATTTCATATAAATCCGGAAAGGCGAGCGCAACTCGGAGCTTCACTTTTTGGTGGTCTTTTCGGATGCTGTTGATCTCCGTACCCAGGTATCTGCTGGGCTGATCAATCAGCGGTAAGATATCTTGAAGAGATTTTCGGGTCATGATATATTCAGCCTATTCCGGAAAAGCTGGAAACAAAAAGTTTAAGATTCTATTACTCATAACAACCAAAATGTTATATACCGCGAAACGAAATTGAATTCTATCCTTATCATCGTTAATGGTCCGAGTTTACGATTCTTGCAATCAGGAACAAAACATTATATTAAAATTATTTCAGTAACTTATATCATAACTACAACCATTGCGCTCCTGTTCACAGCGCCGGTCGCTGATGCTTCAGAGTTCAATCGCGAAACGCCCGTTGTAAAAACCGTTCGTAAGGTGAGCCCTGCGGTGGTCAACATCAGCTCAGAATATGAAGTCCGCAGGCGGATCAATCCCTTCTCCGGTTTTGGCATGGACCCTTTTTTTGATTCCTTTTTTAAAGATTTTTTTGAACCTGATTTTGAGCGCCGCTACAAGCGTAACAGCCTCGGATCCGGTGTGATCATTGATGGAAAACGCGGATTCATTCTTACCAATGCCCATGTGCTCGAAAAAACCTCCACGATAACGGTTACTTTGAACGACGAGCGAGAGTACAAAGCTCAGGTGGTCGGCATCGACCCGGACTCAGATTTAGCGATTCTACGGATCGAATCAAAAAATTCACTGCCTGCCATCGAAATGGGAAATTCAGAGGGTCTGATGATCGGGGAAACCGTTATCGCCATCGGAAACCCTTTCGGGTTCTCACATACGGTGACCACGGGGGTGATTAGCGCATTAAACCGCAGCATTCGAACCGAAAACAGAGTGTTTCAGGACTTTATTCAAACCGATGCATCAATCAACCCAGGGAATAGCGGCGGCCCCTTGCTCAACATCAATGGTGAACTGATCGGAATCAACACCGCGATTTATGCGAAAGCTCAGGGTATCGGTTTTGCCATCCCCATCAACAAAGCCAGGCGAATCGTATCGGATCTGATTCAGTACGGTGAGGTGATTCCTGCCTGGATCGGCATTACCGTGCAAGATATCGATGAAGGACTCGCTCAATATTTGAATACACAGGGTATCAAAGGGGTTTTAGTAAAAGCGGTTGAGACGAGGAGCCCCGCAAAGAAGGCCGATATTCGGGAAGGTGACATTATCGTATCCCTTGGCACTCGAAAAATAGACGCTACCAAAGTGTACGAATCGACCCTAAAAGGGATCGCTGCGGGAAAAGAGCTCGCCGTCAAAATTTGGCGAGATGGCAACAAAAGGGATATCACCCTTAAAACCGCTATTTTTCCTGAAGATCTGGCAATGGATCTTGCAAATCGTTTGCTGGGAGTTGAGGTCGAAGAATTATCGAATCGAAATCGCCGCAGATTTCAAACATCTGCAAAAAAAGGTGTTGTCATCACAGCGCTGGAAAGCAGCGCCTATTTAGCGCATATTGGCGTTCGCCCCGGTGATATCATCCGGCAAATGGATGAAATCGAAATCAAAGATACCAAAGATTTTAAAAAGGCCATTGTCAAATACCGAAAAAAATCATCGATCGTAGTGCTTCTGCAAAGGGCAAACCAGCTCTATCACATTACTGTAAAACTCGGATAGGAGAGCCATCATGAAACGAACCAAAATTGTTACCCTCCTTAACTCCGATATTCCCATGGATCGTGTCCTCATAAAAGGATGGGTAAGAACCAGACGTGATTCCAAGGGATTTTCCTTTATCGAGGTCAACGACGGCTCTTGCCTAAAAAATATGCAAGTGATCGCTGATGAGAGTTTGGGTAATTATGAAGATATCAAAATTCTATCTACCGGCGCTGCCGCGGCAATTACCGGAGAACTGGTGGCGTCAAAAGGTGGCGGACAAAAATGGGAGGTTACTGCGGATCAGGTGGAGATAATCAGTCTTGCCCCGGACTCTTATCCTCTTCAAAAAAAGCGCCACAGCGATGAGTTTCTTAGAACCATTGCCCATCTGAGACCCCGCACCAACAAATATGGGGCGACATTCCGAGTACGGTCTGAGATGTCCTTTGCGATTCATCAGTTTTTCAGAGATAGAGGCTTTCGTTATATCCACACCCCCATTCTCACAGGATCCGATTGTGAGGGTGCCGGAAATCTATTCCGGGTAACCGCACTTGATTTGAACAACCTTCCTATGGAAAAGGGAAAAGCCGATTACTCAAAAGATTTTTTCGGAAAAGAGGCGAATCTGACCGTATCGGGTCAACTTGAAGCAGAAATGCTGGCGCTGTCATTGGGAGATGTATACACCTTCGGACCGACCTTCCGAGCTGAAAATTCCAATACTCGAAGACATGCTGCTGAGTTCTGGATGGTAGAACCGGAAATGGCGTTTTGCGATTTGGAAGGGAATATGGATCTCGGAGAAGCGTTGGTACAATACCTAGCGGGCTTTGCACTAGAAGAATGCAAAGCCGATATCGAGCTGTTTGCTAGATTTGTGGATAAACGCCTGATATCAACCTTAGAAAATATTGTTCACTCGGAATTTGTTCGCCTGCCTTATAAACAAGCGGTGGATATCCTGAATAAATCCGGTAAAAAATTTGAATATCCCGTGGAATACGGACTGGACCTTCAATCCGAGCATGAATGGTATTTAACCGAAGCGCATTTTAAAAAACCGGTAATTGTCTATGATTACCCAAAAATTATCAAACCGTTTTATATGCGCCTCAACGACGATGATGCCACGGTGGGAGCAATGGATGTGCTGGTTCCAAACATCGGAGAAATTATCGGCGGCAGTCAACGGGAGGAACGGCTGGATATTTTGGAACAACGCATGGAAGAAACGGCGATGCCAAAAGAAGACTACTGGTGGTATCTCGACGCCCGAAGATACGGAACAGTTCCCCACAGCGGATTCGGTCTCGGATTCGAAAGATTGCTCATGCTGGTAACCGGTATTTCAAATATCCGGGATGTGATTCCCTTTCCAAGAACGCCGAGTAATATCGATTTTTAGCAATGTCGCAGAATAGGACCAGAATAAGAAAGGAGAAAATTGAATACCTATAGCGCATACATCCTCTGCACAAAATATAAAGGGCAGCCAAAAAAGAATATAAACGTCTGTAGGCAATGTAGATGGAATAAAAACTGTCGATCTTATCAAACGTATTTTCAGAGAAAATTACCTGTTGTTGCGGTTGAAAAGTCATGAAAGATAATCGTTCACAATACGAACAACTCATTTTTTGCACGAAACACAAGAATCATCCAAAAAAAGACCTGAATGTCTGCATGGGGTGTGAATTAAATAGAAACTGCCAGACTTTTTATGAGTATCGCCAACCGGGTCCTTGGGTTAAGATCGATGAGAAAGCAACGGCAAATTCTAATATTAAAAGAGTTAGTTTAGAAGAACCCGTTGCAATTTGCAGCAAATGCAGGCATTATCATGGAGGTTCAAAATGTGAGGCTTACCCTGACAAAATACCGACTGAAATTCTTCTGGGCTATGTTTCTCATACCAAGCCATATAGAAATGACCACGGTATTCAGTTTGAGCCAATCGATGGCCCAGGCAGACACCATCACCCGATAAAGGAAGATTAGCAGACAATGAGGAGATGGAATGTTTGAACCGCAAGATATTCGAAACATATTCGTTGTCATCATTTTAGGAGCGCTTCTCGGTTTTACGATAGGTATGGTTGACCTGTATACCGTCACGGAAATTGTTTGGCCGTTTATTGGTTAACGTAAAAAGAAACCTAAGAAAAATTAAACAGATTCGCCGAAGTTTCTTATTTTCAGCCCCTATTTAACAGCGCCCATGGCCAACCCCTAGACCATATACCTTTGGAACATATAATAAAATATAATCGGCGGAATGGAAAAAAGGGTCGACTCGGCCATCATCAATCCCCACGGTACAGAATCCTGATTGAGATACCAGGAAAGTCCCACCGGAATCGTAAATAAATCATTGGAATTGATCAGAACCAATACGTATAGGAATTCATTCCATGCAAATACGAACGCGTAGGTGGCAGGTGCCACCAGCGCTGGGGCTGTCGATGGAAGAACAATCGAAAGAAAAACCCGAAGACGACTCGCTCCATCCACAATGGCAGCTTCCTCAATCTCCACCGGTACGGTTTTAAAAAACTCCGTCATGACCCACACACAATAGGGCATCGCAAACGTGGTTTCGGCCAAAATGATTGAAAAATAGGAATTGATCAACCCATATTTTATCATCAATGTGTAAAACGGGATAACTATAAATGATCGGTGAATCACATTAGATTTTAATTGCTTTGTTTGAGTTATTGCATTAGAGTAACTTTATCGCAATACAGAAGAAAGGAAGCGTCTCATGTCAAACCCGTTCACAGTCAAGGTCATTAAAGATTATAAATCGTTTTGTAAGATCGTAAAGACGATCCGAAACCGTTCCTCGGTGGGATTGCGTAACGCTTCCAAGTGAACAATGGATTATCCACACCTAGTAAATCCGCAAAAGTGA